>WJJU01000767.1 GCA_014729595.1 Chitinivibrionales bacterium | reverse complement strand
GGGTTGGGAAATACTCTCTTTCTCTTTTGGGGGCGCTTACTTCGGCACGCTCAGTTCCGATCGCTGGAAGCGACTTTGGGTGGGGGAATTGATGGGGGTGTTATTCTGGGTGCGCTTCGCTGGAAGCGTCCAGCCCCGCAGCGCTCATTGCGCCGCACGTTTGTCTGTTGTGGCGGCCGGCGCGGGAGGAGTTTTAGGCAATGTATCTTCTCGAAACCATTACCAAAACTATATTTGCTGTTCGTTCCCGAAACCACTTTCCCATGGCATAAGGCACCCCTATGCTCAAAGAGAGCCGGTGGAAACAGCGCTTCACCAACTTCGAACGTTCCTTCCGGCTCCTTGAACAAACCGCGGCAAAGGCAGAACTCAATGAAGCCGAGCGTGCAGGGCTTATACAGTTTTTCGAAATGGCATTCGAGCTTGCCCGGCAAACGGTCAAAGATTACCTGCAAGCCGAAGGCTATCAGGTGAAGACACCTCGCGAAACGCTCAAGCAGGCCTTTCAGATCGAGATGCTGGAGGATGGCCACGCCTGGATGGAGGCGCTTGAAGACCGAAACCTGACTGCCCATACCTACGATGAAGCCACAAGCCTTCTGGTTGAAACGAAAATTCGTCGTAACTACCTTCCCGCCCTCACCCGGCTCTACCACTACCTGCAGGAGCGCCTGTGAATCCGGCCGAGTTTGGGCTACGGCAGGATGACCTGCGACGCATCGACGAGGTCGTGCGCGCACATGGGGAGATTGAACGGGCGCGTATCTTCGGCTTCCGTGCACTGGGCAATTTTAAGCCCGGCTCAGATTGCGATATCGCCCTCTTTGGTGAGAGTGTCACTCCGGAAACCGTCCGGCTGGTCAGCTCCCGACTCAACGAAGAACTCCCCCTGCCCAATATGTTTGACATTGTTGATGCGACCCATACCACTAATCACAGGCTTCTTGAGCACATCAGCCAGTATTGGAGAGAAATATTTTGCCGGAGTTGTGGGGACGGGGATAAGTGATTAATTAATCCTGTCTTGATTGAACCGCCTTCCGGGATCGCTTCGCCGGCGGCGACCGGCCCCGAAACTCCTGTTGGCCGCTCTTGGACACCCGAAGGTTGGGGCTCCGTGGGAAGGCTTTGTGGTGGAGCAGCTCTGTTCGATGTATGGCGGCCATGATTTCTTTTTCCGGGCAACTCACTCCGGTGCTGAACTTGATTTGCTGCTGACATATAAAGGAAGACGCTACGGCTTCGAGATGAAGCTCACCGATTCCCCGCGCACGACAAAATCAATGCATATCGGCTGGATAATCTGCGCCTCGAACACCTCTTTGTTGTATATCCCGGCATCCAGACCTTTCCGCTTCGTGATTCGATCACGGCCCTTGCCGCCAAAGATCTTTGTGAGTGGACGCAAATAGTCCACACCTGATCGGCGCCGGGCCGCCGCGTCCCACGAGGCGGTTGAAATACTTCGCACATAGCAGGAAAGCAACGGACGCATCAGGCTGTCGAGCGGAAGCTCCCCGCAGCGAGATCCGTCCTATTTCAACAGTGCACATCTTGAATTCGGGGTCTTAACCTGGCCTCAGGGACAGGATGTCTCGCCGGCCACAATTCGCCTGGAAATGGTACCCGGTTCAAAGCCGGAAGGCCTTACCCTTCGTACTGCAGGTTTCCATCATCAAGCCTGAAGACATCGGAGAGCCCTCTCCGGGTTTCCTGGTGCTCTGTCGCTATAGCTTCAACCCGCAGCTTCGCCCCGGAGTAAAAATCACCCCACTCCGCCAGGAGCCTCGGGGACACCAGCTTCTCCCCCCGGCGAGCTGACCAGCATACCGCAGAGGGACTGCACCACAGAAATTGGGCCACCTGCACTACAGGAAACTGCAGCAGGTGATTTTTCCTTCAAGGTGAGTTCGCGGGTGCAGACGAGAACCTTGACGAAGCCAGGGGCGATTTGTATTATCATAGGTAACAAAACTGTTACTCATAGAGAGCAGCGTTGCTATTCATAAGAGAAAAATATGACGCCGGCACAGGCCGATCTGATCGAAGTCATTCGTCTGCAATCGGATCTGCCCGAAAACCAAGGGGTTACCCCAAGATATCTACAGGGTCGAATACACCGCCAGTCGGAATTCGTATCCATCAGCACCGGGGTAAGGCGGAGCTTTACCCCGGAGGAAAATTAACCCACTCCGCCCGGGCACTCGTAGACACCTGTTTCTCCCCCTGGCGAGCTGACCAGGAAACCGCGGAGGGACTGCACCCCAGAAACTGGGCCACCTGCACCACCGGAAACTGCAGCAGGCGACAGGCGACAAAGCAAAATTCCTTTCTTGCCCGCGAACCTATGCTTAGCCGCTCACGACGCCGGATCGCATCGACCGAAACACCCTGCTGCTCCGCTACCCGGGCACAGACCGACTCCAGATCCCACTGCTCCAGTGCCGCACGCCGAAGCGCCAGGCGCTTGCGATGGGTGTTCATAGCACTGAGCACAAAATCCCGATCGCCGATCACCCAGCATTCCGGACGATCATCCTTGGCCACACCGCGATTGCTTTCCCGAAGAAGCGCAATCAACCGGTCTTCATCGCTCAGCTCGAGCCCCTCTACCAGAAACTGCAGGTATGCGCTCCGGGCCTTCGCCGCCGTGCGCCCAAACCGCCTGAGTACCGGTTCAATATCCTGAAACTCACAAGGCCGTACCCCCATGAGCGCTCCGTGGCCGCACCACTCATAGGCGGCAAGCCCCTGCAGATCGGTTACGATCCCTGCCCGCAACGGGTTGAGATGCACATAGCGGATCAGTTCCTCAAGGTATCCCTGATCCTGGCTGACAATCGAGCGGTAGCGATCGCCGTAGAGATATCCCCTGCGGCCCACGAGGCGGTTGAAATACTTCGCATAGGAGGATAGCAACGGGCGCATCAAGCTATCGAGCGGAAGACCCCCGCAACGAACGACCAGATGGTAGTGGTTATCCATCAGGGTCCAGGCGTAGCAACGGTAGCCGCAGCGTGCCAGCCCGTCGGCGAGCAGTGAAAGGAAATGCCGCCGTGACGGGTCATCGGAAAAGATTAGCTGACCATCAATGCCCCGCCCCATGATATGGGCAATAGCCCCCGGTATGGTGAGTCGCTTCTTTGTCGGCATAGTCCTGATATAGTTAGTTATTTTATCTCCGGGGTGCGGGGTGAATTCATGGGGGCGACTCGTCAACTACTCATACATGGAAGACCGGGTAATCGAATTGCTGGCACGCATCCCCGCCTCAATCGTATCCGCAGATAAATCTGCACCGCAGTCCCATTCGACGAAGTAGCCGCCATTTGATATCTTCCTGAATGCATCTTCGTCTTTCAGGGGGAGAAAGGCATCATATTCCAGGTAAGGCGAAACATCGAAAATGGCCGTAATACCTGCCGAAGTTGTGATCTCCAGCTTGTGCCCCGAGAGAGCTTTCACCGTCGTGATCATCATTGGTCCAACCCCTTGATTTTGAAGGGAATTTTACCTTCAACGGCCAACTGCCAATCCGCCAGCAGGTCGTCCTTATGGATTTCGATCCACGCCACCACGAGTTTGTGCTTGTTTGGAGGCAGCTGCCCGGCAAGGATTTCACCGTCAGCAATTGAATATACAGCAACATCGCCTTGGTAATCCGCATGAATATGCGGCAAGTGATGTTTCTCAATATCTCTGTAGAACATCCTGATGAGGATTCCATAGAACATGGAAATGGTTGGCATCAGCGCTCCTCTGTCCTCTTGTGCAACATTCTTAAAATAATGGATCGACATACTGCCCGCTCACGTTTTCCCGAGCAATAAGGGATACCTCCCGGACTCTCTGTCTATGGGTGCGCTTCGCTGGTAGCGACCGGCCCATAAGCCTTGGTGCGCCGTCACGACACCAGTATGGCGGCCGGCCCGCCTTCGCCGTAGCCGGCTGAGGCAGAGGCAGGCGCATCCCGCTTAGCGGGATCTTTTGGTCGCAAAGGAGGCATCTCCCCAGCAATTCTCTGAGGATGTAGTTGTCCTATGCCGAGTTAGACTGGCAAAAAACAACTGGGCGGGATTTCCGGTGTACTATCGCAGAAGCGAATCATGCGGTCAATGACATCCAATCGGGAAGTGGCTCACCTGTGGCTTGTGAATAAAGCACCTCGGGGGCAACATCTACATTGCTATTCCAGTACAGTATACCAAGTTCTTTGTTAATGCTGAACTGCTGAAAAAACGTAAGGTCTCGCAGCTTCTCGAAGACCCCTCCCTTCTTTATGAACTGCTCAAAATCGACTATTCCACTCTTGCCGTTCTCAAATGTCAGAAGTATGCTGTAATCACCTTTGTACTCAGCCGACACGACGTCATATAGCATACAGATCTCCGGCATCTCTTCCTCCTGGATTTTTCTAAAATAACCATGGCAGCACGAAAAGAAACTATTTGCTCTCACTCCCTGACGTGTCCCCGACACCCGAATTACGTGCATTTTCAAGTGAATCGCCCCCGACTCCTGCGCAAAAAGCCTCATTGCCCATAAGGAAATTCAGCCCATTCCTCCGGGCGCTCGGAGACACCTGTTTCTCTCCCTGGCGAGCTTACCAGGAGACCGCGGAGGGACTGCAGCCCGGAAATTGGGCCACCTGCACCACCCGAAACTGCAGCAGACGACAGGCGATAAAGCAAAACTCCTTTTTCACCCGCGAAATTTTGCTTGGCCGCTCACGACGATAGTTGATCGACTGCCCCCGTTCCCGGATTTTCTTTAGGCATTCGGTTGTAGGCGAGGATAGAATATTGGCCATACTTAATATTGCATATTGAAAGACAGGGTTTTATTTTACAAGCATGATTTCACGTACTTTGCTCCCGGCAATCAATGATGCTCTTCAGCAT
>WJJU01000070.1 GCA_014729595.1 Chitinivibrionales bacterium | reverse complement strand
GAGGTGGAGCTACGAAGGGGCGACTTTTTCTCGGATTGCAACCTTGAGTAAGCGCGTATGGGGAATCTCCCCCTCGGCCAATGTGTTGTGGAAAAGGGGACCCAAAAACAAATGGGTCCATTCATTCGTCCTTATACATCCAACACCACCGTCCCTTCCCACCCTCTCTCGGTCCGCTTCACCGCCAGGTGGTGCATGGTCACCGCTTTGACGTCGGTGGAGAGGTGATGCCTTTCGGAATCGATTCGTTCTCCGGTCGCTTTTCCGGTAAAACGCGATACTCCTTGACTTCTTGAGACTTTGCCCTCACTAAGGCGCAGAAGCAGGCTTTGGGCATCCTTATAAAAGAGCAACTCTTGGAGTACCTGCACGAGCAGCAGATCTTCGCCACCGTCTTCCACCTCGATCTCGCGCTCTTCGCGTTGCACTACGGTGTCCGGATCCCCCACCATCACGCCCATGGTAGCGTCCCCCGCGGCAATAATCATCTCTTCGAAGGTCGATCCCCACGCCCGAAACGCTACATCACCGCCCGCGATATCCGACAGATATTCAAAAGGCATGACTTACCCCTTAATATTGCCGATCGGAACGAACCGCACGACCGGAATGCTCAATCCCGCCGCTTTGGCCGCCCCAATCACTTCGTCGATATCTTTGTACGCCCCGCCGGCCTCTTCCGCCAGCCCCCGATACGACGCCGTTCGTGTATAGATCCCCCGCGCCCGCATGCCGCTCAGTAGTTGACGCGCTTCGAACCGCTTTTTGGCCTGATGACGGCTCATCACCCTGCCGCTTCCGTGGGTTGTCGAAAAGAATGTCTTTTCGGCCGTCGCGGTTCCCGCCAGTAAATATGAACCGGTTTCCATGGAGCCACCGATTATAACCGGTTGGCCCCACTTTGCATACCGTTCCGGAACACCCTTCATGCCGGGGCCGAACGCACGGGTCGCCCCCTTGCGATGCACTACCAATTCGCGTTCTTTTCCATTCACCGGATGCCGCTCGATTTTGGCCGTATTGTGGGTAACATCGTACACCTGATGCATTCCCAGTTCCGCCGGATCTTTCCCGAACACATCGGAAAACACCTCGCGCACCCGATGCAGTATTGCCTGACGGTTTGCAAAGGCCATGTTGATTGCACAGGTCATCGCGGCAAAGTAGTCCTCCCCCTCGGGCGAATGGAGCGGTGCACACGCCAGCTCGCGGTCGGGGACCGATATGCCGTATTTGGGCCCCATTACTTTTATGAATCGCTGAAGGTAATCCGTAGCGATCTGATGTCCCAGACCCCGGCTTCCGCAATGAAGCATCACCGCCACCTGATGGGGCATCGTTATGCCGAAAGCTTTTGCCCGTTCTTGATCATAGATGAAATTCGGATGAGCGACCTGGATTTCCAGATAATGATTGCCCGACCCAAGCGAACCTACCTGATGAAATCCCCGCTCAATCGCCTTCACACTCACCTTGGAGGGGTCCGCTCCCGGAAACTTCCCGTTTTCTTCGGTACGCTCCAAATCCTCTTTCCATCCATGGCCATTTTTGACACACCATGCGGCTCCTTCGGTCATAAGATCGCCAAAAGCGCTTTTCGAGAGCGATAGAACCCCTTTGCCGCCCACGCCGGTCGGGATTGCGCTGAAAAGACGATCAACCAGCCGCTCCAGCTTAGGTTTGACTTCATCGTAGGTAAGCGAGGTCATGGCCAGACGCATCCCGCAGTTGATATCGAATCCGATACCGCCGGGCGAAATCACACCGTCGCGCGCATCCATTGCCGCAACACCGCCGATCGGGAAACCGTAGCCCCAATGCCCATCAGGCATGCAACAGGCATATCTGACGATTCCGGGCAATCGCGCAATATTGGTTACCTGATCGAACACGCCCTGATCCATGGCGTCGAGAAGCTTCTCGGTGGCGAAAATGCGGGCCGGAACCAGCATGCCGGGCTTGTAGGAAGGGCCAAGCTCCCAGACGGCTTCTTCGATTCGTTCGATACCGGAGGGTCGTGTCATGTGGTTCCTCGTAGCTAAGACACATTCGTTATTACGATTAGTTGGGAATACAGGGGCTTTGACCCTTTTGCCGCCGCGTTCCCCGAAAGAATACGGGATAGAAATTGTAATAATCAGCAAACCGCGGGCCTCAACGGCTTTGGGGTACGCGGCCAATGCAACCGTTCGTTGCCGTCGATCAGCTTAGGCGGTAGCCGTAGCGCAAGCCCATCCGTATCGCTGCGAAAATTCCGCGGTATTCAAGCGTGAGGCGGAGCGGGGAGTCAAAGGCCATGACGGCCGAAGAGCACGCCGGTCCAAGGTCGACTTCCGGGAGCATGCTCGCACCGTTGGCGCGAAAGAGCCGCCGACTTTTCAATTCAATTGTTCCAGCCGGCGAATCCGATACCGGTCTGAGCATCCGCCGGATAATTGCGGGTTGGTTCAGGAAAATCACTGAGTTCGTCGTATTCATACACGTTCGAGGTGAAGGCCTCGCCCTCGTTATGCCTCGAAGCTCCAGCGGGGAACTCATTTGCTCCCGGCCTTTCCCGTGAGCCGTGAGCATGGTCATAATTGCCGTGTGGCATTCTCACTCCGGTATTGTTGTTTGATCGGGCGATCGTATGGTGATCAAATATATCTTCCGCCGGGGCACCGAACCCTTGAGTTGCGGACGGCTCGTCTAATCGGCCTGTTCCCTCTTTTTTCGACGCTTTATCGCCGGAGGTGGGATCGCTTTTCGCCATCGTTTTAGTATGGTCCTTGCGGACACCGTATTGTGTGCTTCCGGAATGTATGGGGTTGCCGCCAACTGCGAATGCACGCGGCGGCTTTTCCGCTCTAGGGCTCGGAATCGTTGAATAAAAAGCTGTTCGCTCAAGCTTTGCCGCTTCGGTGATAACCGATCCGTAAGCAGGAATTCGCTTGAGCCCCGAAAGTCGATTCCTCGCGGAGGGCATGGCTTTTCTGAGTAGTGGAAGAAGCCAGCCGTCTCGGTTGGTGAAATGCATACGTAGCGTGAGTGCGCCGCCGCTCTCGGCACCTTCTATCCACAGTTCCTTCAGAAATAGTTCGTTGTCACAAATTCTTGATTGTCGGGGATCTTTACACGGTACGCGAGAAATTGAGTGAGCGCCGCTGTCGAGCCCGACGGCCGGGAAAAGCCACTGCAAATATTTGCGCCTCACAAATATCGTACAAGAATCGCCCCTACAAGAAAATGAGGTGGCATTGTTCACTGAATGTTGAATGCGATCAGCCATTCTTTCAGCGCTTTGTAGGAAGGCCGTCGGTGTGATACGGGCATCGCCCATCTTCTCCGATACCGCCGCAAAGAGCGACCATGGCGATAACGACATTACCAAAAGAGAAAGCACTGAAAAAGAACGAACGACGGACATCACTGGTGGGGCCGAAAACACAATTGGTTCTGTTATGACGCGCCGTATTCGCGAAAAGCAGGTATTATCGCCCGCATCCATGAATAGCCCCCTTTTTGCTACAGCTTTCCGGTTATCCCCATCTTAATGAGCTGCCCGATTGTAAGATTGTTTACATGACTGCAACAGTAAGCACATACGGGGAACAGTTTTCCCTTTATAGCCTCACAAAAGTCGCGATAGCGCTCACTATTTAGAACGGTACGCACCGATTCGTCTCTAACGGAGCCAAAGCTATAATCCAAATGAGCGCAGGGGACACATTCGCCATACGGATCAATGGTGATCAAACCAGGCACAATACGGCAAGTTTTCATCGGAAATTGTCCGGTGCGAAGATTCTTTTCGTTGAGTGCGGAGAGCACTCCCGTTCTTACGGCTATTTTTGAATTGGCGCTCCTTATCTTCGCCAGGTTATGCCCATAGAGTTCGATCTGTCCATCAGAGAGTAATGCCGAACCGTTGAGCGATAAGAACCTTTCGGAACCAATGATATCGCCGCGATATCGAGTCGCCGTGACCGCTTCTTTGGGCGTTTCGGAGACGTACTGAAACTGCAATTCGTCAGTGCCAAGATCTTCGGCCAAGGGGATCATGCGCGCAAGTTTGTCGTAGTTATACGCGGAGACAGTTGTGTGCACACGAATAGACGGTTTTGATGTCGCTTCCCGGCGCCTCGCTTCGATGATTTTTGCAATCCCGTCCTTTACTTTGGCAAGCACATCGGTCCCCCCCCGTATGTCGTCGTGGGATTCATCGGGACCGTCTATGCTCACGGACATTACATCGAGGCCCGCACGCACAAGACGCTCCGCCGTATCGCCCTTACCCAACAGTAGAGCATTGGTAGTAATGCTGCAATGGCCGCCATTGTCCTTTATGTACGTGATCAAGTCAAATACGTCCGGGCGAACTAGTGGTTCCGCACCGATAAGAGTAAAGCGCCTTCTGCCGAGAACGAAAAGTTCGTCTATGATACGCTTCCACTCTTCGGTATTCAGTTCTTGTGAGCCCTTTTCCTTGGCCACCTTCGCAAGACCACATGTCTTACAGCGCAAGTTACACTTGTAGGTAATTTCGAGCGACGCTTGATCTTTGTATGATGACGCGGCCAGTTTATTCTTTGCCTTTTTTATCAGATTCATCGATATGCCTACCCGTTTTCGATCAAGATTAACAGAAAGCTCTCAGTCTATGTTGGGGCATTTGTGCAGCAAAGGTCTACGCGGCGCCGGTCCCGCACAACACACCAAAAAAAGTTTGGAACAGTATGCGCAGATCCAACAACAAGGACCATCGATCCACATAATCCAAGTCCATTTCCATCCACTGTTCAAAAG
>WJJU01000766.1 GCA_014729595.1 Chitinivibrionales bacterium | reverse complement strand
GTCTGGGAGTCTCTTCTACGGCAAAGTAATCCACCGCGGCCGCTTGAATGGCCACGACTCTCCCTAATTTAGCCTCCATATCCGCCTTATGTTCGAGTGTTTTGCGCCAATGCCTCCGAGCGGTCGCCTCATCCAGCGTCTTTCCGGTTATCCTCTTCATCAGAAATGAAAATGGCTGTTGGATACGCGAATCCGCATCGGTGAGGAACAGGCGACGGATACGTTCGAATGAGCGCGGGTCGCTTTCGGCAAGCGGCCGGGCGATAAGTTCGGCAAAACCCTCAAAGGGTAGCTCACGTTGGGATGAATTGTCGGAGTGTGAGTTGGGCATATTGGTTAAGCGCACAAACCAATTAAAAATTTTCGTTTCTGAGAACCCGCTAACCGGAGTGCCGACCGCAAAGGATCGCCTGTAATAATACATTCGTCCCGATTTAAGTTCAATAGGGAATCAAAAGAGAACCCGAGAAGCACCAAATCGGTTTGCTGAAGTCGGTGCGGCCGGAGGCGATTGCGGGGGATATCGCGGACCGAATGCCGTGATCCGCTTCTTTCCTTTTTGAGCCGAAGCTCATTGGGCATTATAGGTGATGACGGTTGTCTGCGATTGGAAGAAGCCTCTATAATAATGAAAAATTGTGTTTAGACGCCGCGGATGCGCCCAAGATATTTTTCTTACATGTATGGTACGAATGCATACGCTAACATGCCATGTACCTAATGCCGTTTGGGGAGGCAATCATGAGCTTGGTGGAAATCAAATGTCCTATGTGCAAGGGGGCGATCTGGCTGGATCCGTCGACCGGCCGTGTCGTAGATCATCAGGAAAGCGGCCGCCGGCAAGCCAGCTTTGACGAGTTCCTCAAAACACAGGGAAAACGTGGATCGCAGCTCGAAGAGCAGTTCAAGAAAGCGCAAGAAGAAAGCGTGAAACGCAAGGAGCAGATGGAGCGGCAATTCAAACGGGCAAAGGACCGTCCCGATGAATTAAAGGGCGATGTCGAGTCGCCATTTGATTGGGATTGAGCCTCCATTCGTTGGTTCACTCGCGGTGAACCGACGAATGGAGGAAAAGAGTTGAAAACTGAGGGCGGCGGGGGCCGAGGCGGCCGAAATTGGTACTTCTTAACCCCGTCGCGTTCCTATATTAACCTGTCGTGCCAAAACGTCGCCGCATGGCCGCGAAGAAGTCATCGGCGAATTGCTCCCGCTCCTCGTCCTCGCGCTCCCCGAGCTTACCGTCCATGAACTCCTCTGGAATTTCTCGAAGAAAGCGGCAAGGTGTCACGTTCACCGTCTTTTTTCTGAACACTTTTGTATGCGGGTAGGTCAAAACCAGCTCTCTTTGAGCCCGGGTCATCCAGACATAGAATAAACGTCGTTCTTCGGCAATATTGCCCTCCGCCAGCCCTTTTGGTGACGGAAATACGCCGTCATCCAGTCCGCATAAAAACACTATCGGGAATTCCAACCCCTTTGCTTTGTGCATGGTCATAAGACTTACGCCCGTGCCGCTTTTGTCGCCTTCGCGAGGATTATCGCCCATCGCCAGAGAAAGCTGCTGAAGGTAGCTCGGAAGTGTCGGCTTTGAGCGTTTATGTCGGTTCTCGTATATTTCTAGTCCATGAATAATTTCTTCGACATTCTCGCACCTGGCCTCGGACGTTCCGTCTTCGCGGTGCGCTTTGCGCAGCAATTCCAGATAGCCGCATTCCGCTATGATGGCCCGTAGAGTAGTCGAAAGCGCACCTTCATCAAAACCTAGGGCATGGCGTCGCCGAAACGCCGTCACCTCGTTTATTTTTTCGTGTTGCCGAGCGCCTATCCCGTCAGCGTCCTCGTGTCGTTCTATTGCGGCCCATAAGCTGATCCGGCGTCTGCCGGCGAGTTCCTCCAGCCGTTCCAGCGAGGATGGCGTTACTCCTCGATTCGGCACTTTCAAAACCCTCATCAAGCTTAATTCATCATCGGGATTGGCGAAAAAGCGCAAGTATGCCAGAACGTCTTTTATCTCTTTGCGCTCGAAAAAACTGATCCCCCCGTGAATACGGTAGGGGATTTGCGCCTGTCGAAGCGCTTCTTCGAAACGACGCATCATTGCATTGGTCCGAAACAACAACGCGTGGTGGTTGTGGGTGAAATGGCGACGATCCACATTATCGCGAATGGTGGCGGCAATCCATTCCGCCTCTTCGGTTTCATCGTCGCCCCGGTGATGAGTGATCAAGGCGCCGTCACCCTTTGCGGCGGTGATG
>WJJU01000069.1 GCA_014729595.1 Chitinivibrionales bacterium | reverse complement strand
GCCTACGAACTTCTGCGGACGTGGAGCACTCTTTTGCGGAGCCTGATCATGCAAGCCGGTCCATGAGTCGTGCAATACGGGGCCGGAAATGGTCCGAACGCTTTATCCCTACGTATATTTGTACTCATTGTCTGTTATTGATAGGCGGGTCATGTATGATACGAATCGTCGACTACGAAGCAGGGAATCTCACTTCGGTGAAACGAGCCCTCGATTATTTGGGCGTACGTTCAGAGATTACGCCCGATGCCGAAGCTGTCGCAAAAGCCGAACGCGTCATATTTCCCGGTGTAGGGCATGCCGCAGCGGCTATGAAGACCCTAAGAGCACGGGGGCTCGATCAAGCGCTGCACGAAGCGTTCGCGAACGGCATCCCCATACTGGGGATATGCGTAGGGGCTCAGATCGTGCTCAGCCATTCTCAAGAAGGGGATACCACCTGCTTGGGTTTCATTGCGGGCGATGTCCCGCGATTCGATCTTTCCGATCCTTTGCTGAAAATTCCTCACATGGGATGGAACGAAGTGCATATTACCAAGCCGCATCCGGTGTTGAAGGGGATGCGGCCCGGCGACGAATTCTATTTTGTTCACTCGTATTATCCAAAACCGGCGGATGAATCAAACGTCTATGCGACGTCCGAATACGAGATCACCTTTCCATCAGTGATAGGCTCAAAAAACCTGCTCGCCACCCAGTTCCATCTCGAGAAAAGCGGAAGATCGGGACTCGGTATTTTAAAGAATTTTGTTTCGTGGGACGGTTCCCTATGCTGAGCAAACGACTTATCGCCTGTCTGGATGTGCGCGACGGCAAGCTGGCGAAAAGTGTGAAATTTGTCGATACCAAAGACATCGGCGATCCCGTGGCCAAAGCGCGTGAGTATTACGAAAACGGTCTGGACGAACTTGTGTTCTACGACATCACCGCCTCGAGCGACAAACGAAATATTATGATCGACGTGGTCGGCGAGGTGGCGAGTCAGGTTTTCATACCTTTTTCCGTAGGCGGCGGCCTTCGTACGGTCGAAGACTGCTCGCGCGTGCTGCTCGCGGGCGCCGAAAAAATCAACGTGAACTCTGCCGCGGTCAAGAACCCTCAACTGATCGCCGAAGCTTCCGCGGCATTCGGGGCGCAATGTGTGGTGTTGTCAATGGATGTGCGCCGTACGTCAAAGACCAAGGCAATTCCCTCGGGTTACGAAATTGTCATTAACGGCGGCCGCACGCCCATGGGAATCGATGCGATCGAATGGGCGAAACGAGGTGAGGAACTAGGCGCCGGCGAGCTGGTGGTAAATTCCATAGATGCCGACGGAACCCGCGAAGGGTACGAACTCACCCTGACAAGGGCTGTTGTTGAGGCGGTCACTATCCCGGTTATCGCCTCGGGCGGCGGCGGCAAACCCGAGCATCTGGCCGCCGTGCTCAAAGGGACCGGCTGCGACGCAGCGCTGGTTGCTTCAATTGTGCACTATGGTGAGTACACGATTCAACAAATTAAGCAGCACCTTCATGACAACGGCATAAAGGTCAGGATGCGGTATTGATATTTTTTTTCGGTTTATTTCGGGTCGGACCAAGTTAGTCGATTAAAAATCAACCACTTACGGCTATTTGAGCGGCGTTGAGTAAACTACAGGCATTGAGCGACCGTCGGTGAATCATGAATCAGTCTCTATAGAGAAAAAACGGAAATCGTAACGCCGCTCGATATGGTGGAATCGGTACTAATCCTACTCGAAGAATCAAGACATTTGCGACGGTGGGACTCAGCAAAAGTCGATGGATGAAGCGCATAAATTTCGCCCGTTGCCATAAGGCACTTTAAGCGAAAAAAAAGGGACCTAAGTCATTGATAATACGCATACTAACTTGGTCCGACCCCAATTAGCCCCAATTAGAATTTCGACCCCATCTAACCTTCAACCGGATCTTCCCCCAGCAGTAACCGCAAAACCGCGTTTGCCTGCTGATGCGCCGCAATGCCTACGCGGGGTGCCATGAGGCCCATACCGGGAGCAGCGGCATGCTCCAGATCGCCCACGATCCACACGTTTCCGGCAAAACGGCGAACCTGAACAATATTGCCCGGAAAGTAGCCCGCAACCCCGGAAGCGCCAACTAAAGGGGTGGCCGGAAATGCGCAACAAAACGCCGTCGTGAGCATCGCCTTCCCCTCCGCTCCATCGAACGCTTCAACCAGTGCGTCGACTCCCTCGAATATTTCCACGCAATTTTTAGAATCCAATTTGAGCCGATGTGTTTCAATAGTGATGTAGGGATTGATTCGCTCCAGATTGGCGCGCATGGCTTCAACTTTCGATACACCGATCTGGTCGGTGAAAAAGCACTGACGGTTCAGGTTGCTTGGCTCGACTATATCAAAATCCGCCAGAATCAACTTGCCGACACCGGTACGCGCCAGGGCGACCGCCACGTGAGAGCCTAAGCCACCCACCCCCGCAATTCCTACCGTTGCATCACGCACCTTCTCGTGAACCCCCGGCGTGTGGCGTGCAGCCATGAGCGCCTCAAGTTCATCCGAAGAAGGTATCTCGCCGCGCTTTATAAGCGTCACCGAGCAGCCGGGACGAAGACGTAGGCTATGCCGAGCCGGAGCACCGTCGACTATGATTATGTCCGCATTTTGTTTTATGCGATTACGTAGCTCATCCGCCGTGACGCCTTCTTCTATTTCGACGGATTGTTCATTTACCAGAATTTTCACGGTTTTGCCTTGATTTTAGGTATAATTGAATGCGACGATGGGTCCCGCCAAGCGTTGCGGAAAAAAGAATAGTATGAAATTACAACTCGGGACCTTTGCAAGGCCCAGAGCAAAACCACCAAACGAGAGGGGGACGCCTCCCCCGACGAAAGGCGATTCGCGGATGCCCGTCAGAACAGATCTTTGTACTCCCCGTAGCCCTCTTTTTCGAGGTCTTCCTTTGGAATAAATTTCAGTGCCGCCGAATTAATGCAATAGCGAAGCCCAGTCGGCGCGGGACCGTCGGGAAAGACATGTCCCAGGTGCGAATCGCCGTGCTTGCTGCGGACTTCGGTGCGGATCATACCGGCGGAGGTATCACGCTTTTCAATTATGTTGTCTTCAACCAGCGGACGGAAAAAACTGGGCCACCCCGTGCCGGATTTGTATTTGTGGATCGAAGCGAACAGCGGTTCACCCGTTACAACATCCACATAGATCCCCTCCTTCTCGTGGCCCCAATATTCATTGTTGAACGGCGGTTCGGTCCCGCACTCTTGGGTGACTCCATATTGGCGTGGCGTTAGTTTTTCCTTCAGAACGTCATCTGCCGGCTTTGTGTAGATTTTTGCTTTTTCCATACTATTCTCCCCCCATATACTGTCGAGAAACGGTTTTCGTCCGGACCCGATACTATAGCGCTCGTAGCGCCTTGTGTGTTTGCGGTAATAGTCCTGATGATCCTCTTCGGCCCGATAAAACGGCCCTCCTTTACGAATTAGCGTTACAATTGACTTGCCAAAGGTCCCCGACGCCTCGAGGGCGAGCTTGGCCTCTTCCGCGAGTTGTCTTTGCGTTTCGGTATGATAAAAAATAGCCGTCTTGTATTGGGCTCCTCGGTCAGCGAACTGCCCCCCACGATCGGTGGGGTCAATGGACCGCCAGAAGACTTCCAAGAGGCTTGAGTAAGAAACCCGCGTGGAATCATAGTAGACTCGCACCGCTTCCAGGTGGCCTGTTTTGCCCGAGGAGACTTCGTGGTAGGTAGGGTTTACTTCGGTTCCTCCCGTATAGCCGGCGACAACCTTGCTCACGCCGGGAAGCGCCTCGAACGGGGGCTCCATGCACCAGAAACAGCCGCCGGCAAAAGTGGCTATCACTTCTCCCTCATCGCTACGTTGGGAGCGTACTTTGCCCGAGGACCATAAAGAAGCACCCGCGGCTAAAGCCGCCACTGCGACGGCAAACATGCTTTCCCACTTCATCCTCGCCCCCTTCCGCAAAAATCCAGCGCTGGAACGTACCGCTTCTTACCCGGATTTCGATTTGCCGGCGAGCTTATTCGGGAAATGGCGGAGAAGGGTACTCTCCGCCCGCCACATCAAGTGGATTATAAATTTGGATCATTCGCATTCACTGCAAAGCTTCCGTCGGTGACGACAATGGAATCCGATGTGCCGTAGGCCGTAAAAGAGAATGTTCCTTCAACTCTCGATTGGGTTTTGGATGTTAACGTAAAATTACCGAAACCCTTATTTGGAAAGGTGTGATACGCCGCGTAACTCAAGCCGCCGGTGAAACTGAAAACATAGGCACCCGTATTCGAGCCGCTCATTGACGTGTCACCTTCCATCCATGCGATCGTTTCTCCCACCTTGGGGTCTAAGAGTGTCAGACTCATAGTCACACCTTTGTTGTCGGCAGTGTCGGCGCCGACGATTTGTAAGGTTCTTCCGCTAAGCCAATATCCCCCGAGGTTATATCCTAACGCTTGCCATTGCTGACCGTTGATTTTTGCCTTGAAATGCTGATTAGTGCCGGTGGGATTTGCCCCTGGACCGGTGGGATTGGTACCGGAATTTGAATTATCATCACACGTCACCAGCGCAAGTACCGCCGAAAACCCCGCGACAAGCAAACAGTTTCTCTTACAGAAAAGCTTACGAATCATACG
>WJJU01000068.1 GCA_014729595.1 Chitinivibrionales bacterium | reverse complement strand
GATTATGGGCCGCCAATCGATATCTTCCCTGGACTTCCCGTATCTCGGCAAGATGCATGTATGCATTGAAGTTGTCCGGATGGGCGGCAAGCACTTTTCGGAATTCCTCTATGGCCGGTTCGTATTTATTTTCGCTCTTGTATTTTGCCCCAAGCCGCGAATGGATATAGTCCTCCGTTCCCGCGGCCTCGCTTGAGAGTGGCGGCACCAGAATAATCGAAAGGGCGACGGCATAACCCAAAACCCATGGCGAGACGACAACACGTACGCCCATTCGCCGCGAGTGACATAGCACGTATTTTTTCGCCGTATTCATTATTGCCTTATTACCTCGAAAGAAACATTGAAGCGTCCTGGTCGCTTCCATAGAATACTATTGTACACATTGGTGAGATAGAGCAGTCAAGAGCCCCTCTTCTTTTGGGACATCTTGTCCGCGGGGGGGCATTAGCCGGTTGGCACGCGCATGAGCGATAGCGTCCATGCATCATGACCCCGGCGCCGACCATTTAACAACGCCGCCGCCGTGGGCATGCTTCACAAAAGCTTGTTGCCGACCGCGGGGACCGTCGAGCTAACGCCGCCACTTTCACCCACGTCCATCATCGCTCAATTGGGCGGATCTTTATGTCGTCATCATCGGCAAAGACACAAACATCATCCATCTCCTCCTCAATAGTGCGCTCCAACGGGCCGAATCGAACGACGACATTGGGATAGATGTGCCCGGCGTGTATCATGGGTCGAGGTGCGTCTTCGAGCTTTCGCTCCAATCTTTCGATCTCTTTGGCCAATCGTGTATGCTCCACCCGTAGCATGGTACGCTTTTTTCTCATGTTCAGCAATTCCGGCCCCAACTCGGGTCGCAAATCTCCCAATTCATCCATACCGTCCCGAACAAGCAAATACATCGCATGCTTTTGCGCCGCCAACTCTATAGCATGATGCCCCATTTTCCTCAGCGTTTCTTGTCTTTGGAGCTGGAGGCGGTAAACTCCGGCCATATCCAACACAGTTTTAGTCTCGGCGGTAGCGCCCACAACCACCGCCCGTACTCCCTCACCGGCAATCACGCTCCCCCCCGCTATCGTGCGCGCCCGCACGTTACCTCCGGCCTCGATCCGACTATGGACGGCGTCATCGACCACTAACACGTCTCCCCGGCTTTTTACCCTCACACCCTCCAAGTGATGTACCTTGACCGATCCGCCGCAAACCAGTTCGCCCATATTGGAACCAACCGCCCCACCGGTGATCTCCAAATTCCCCCCACACTCTATTCCGGCATCCTCGACACTGCCGCCTACGAACAAATCCCCACCGACCGTAACTTCGAAACCGGCTCGCACGGTCCCCGTTATTCTAAGATCACCCATAAATGAAATATTACCGGTTCCATAATCAACATCGCCACGCACAAGTTTGGCCGCATGCACTTCTATCGAACCGTTGTCGCCAATCTTGACGGCACCCTCGACGGCGGCGATCAATAGGTTGGGATTTTCGTCGGATGTCTTGGTCCCCATGCCGCTACGCAACGGCACATCACCCGGCGAGGGGGGAGCAATAGCCTCGCCGAACACCGTCGTACCCGGCTCGCCGGGTTCGGGCGGCAAGCGTTCGAAGAGCGGTTGCCCGATTTGGACATTATGGATATGCTGAAGGTCCTTGTGATCGACCCTGCCGTCTTTCAACTTTCGCGGCGTTCCCATCGACGAGATATCGATATGGGCTTTGAGGCGCCCCGGTTGCCCCATCGTCGGCCGGCTGCCCTCGGCAACGACTACCCTTCGACCGCACAAACACTTTTCGTGCATCCGCCATAGAACATCATCTCGGACACCGCAAAGTATGCCGTGTGCGGCGAGAGCCCGCCGTAATTCTTCGAGTCCCGGATATGTCTCCCTGCGCTCTTCCGCAACCAATAGGTACGCCTTGAGCTTGTCGGGAGAATGTGAAACCGCTATGCCGCCCCGTTCCACGCTCTTCCTCCCGTCTCACAGCCCGCATTCGCCGCGTTTTTTATCGACCACTCGTCCCCGAATACCATTATAGCAATATACATCGATCATTTGCATACTTTGCGCGTAGAGTATTTTGTTTTTAAGCAGGATTCGTCGATGGTCCACCTCGGTGTGCAGTCTCATCATTGACGATAATTTATCGGCGGACGATGGGTCGTGCAACTGAGGAGTGAAAACGGCGGAAACGATGTATTTGTTGATTTCGCAACCAAAGCGGAACCGCCGGAATCCTCCGAAAAAACGTCGCCGAGTATGAGACGGGGCACCAGCCGAAACTTCTTGCACTAACGTGGCTTTCATCCGTATGCTCAAGAAAACGTCACCATCAACTTCGTGCTCCCGGTGTGGAGCCGCTCTTCCCTATTTAGCCGCACAAGGCGCCTGCACGACGTGTGGACATTATATAGGTCCGGCCGCGGTCATCCGGCCACCGGGAGCGCTTCCGAACTATGGGACGGCCTGGGAACACATGGGTGAAATGGGAGTGCCGCGAGGGTTTACGCTTACACTCAAAGAGAGCCTTTTCGACCCGGGGAGGTTCTTCGCCCGTCTGCGCCTCGGCACTGATCCTTTTATGGCTTGGTTATTTGCTCTGACCGCCGCGTCGTTGGGGATCACGGCTTCCGTGCTCTGGCGTACTTTCTTCGAATCGTACCTCCCTGCAGGTCCGCCCATTGTTCCGGCATCCTCCGTTTCGCGACTTATTTTTATCCCCGTTGTCGTGACACTGCAATTGGGGGTGGTAAGCCTCTTGTGCCATTTCGCTCTGCATGTAGGAGGATTGCGCCAAGCGCCGCTATCCATGACATTCTCCGCTGCTTGCTATGCCAAAGCCGCGGCCGTATTGCAGGTAATACCGATTGCCGGCGGCGTCGCTTCCATCATTGCTTTCTGGATTGTGCTGCTTATCGGCTTGGCCGGCGTCCATCGCTCCCGCATCGGCCGCGTTACCGTAAACCTGCTTATACCGCTACTCTTTCCCGCGGCGATCCTGGTCGGGGCCATAGTCGGCGGCGCAGCTTGCGGCATTTTTATCGAGCACATTTTTAAAGAAACACTTCCGATACTCCGATAAGCTATAATATAATGGAGGGGCGTTGCATAAACCGCCCGAAACCGAGATGCTGATTAAACATACCGGTTTTGCGCTCCACGCGCCAAAAACAACAAAAAGTGAACGCCTTTTCGGTGATACCGACACCGGCTACGTAAGATACGACGGAGCGATCCCACTAACCAAGCGCGCAGGAACGAGTGACTATGCCAAACAGCATCAACATGCTGCTCGATGTAACCATGCCCATCTCGGTTCAGCTTGGGCAAACGAAAATGACGGTCAGAGAGCTGCTGGGCCTGAGAAAAAACGGTATTGTGGAACTCAACCGCATGGCGGGCGAGGCGGTCGACGTCTTTGTCGGCGGCAAGCTGCTTGCTAAAGGCGAAATCACGGTTGTCGACGATCGACTATCCGTGCGAATCGGTCAGCTCTACGGCGAGCGGGAAAAATTCAAGCACTTATAAATTAGTGGAAAAAGTATGTGCGCAGTGGCCGGATGGTGGTGCGCCGGAGCAAAATCGGAACTCCTATCCGACTACGTGCCGCAAAAACATTGCTACCGAGTCGGCGAACAAAACCGCCTCGATCGACGATTTTCAATCTTTTTCGCGCGCCGTGGGGATTTTTTCTGGAACCGTGTTTGCGAGTAAGTCTCGTCGGAAGTTTCCGCAAGCTATTCGCCCGCAACGGTGACAACTACCCGTCGATTTCTTGGACCGTCAAACTCGCAGAAGTAGATCGATTGCCAGGTTCCGAGTACCGGTTTGCCGCCGCGGACGGGTACGTGGGCGCTCAAGCCGACCAACGACGCTTTGAGATGACTGTCGGAATTGCCTTCAACGTGATGATAAGCGTTTTCTTGTGGAATAAGCTGGCCAAGTTTCCAAAACACATCCCTTTCCACATCGGGATCGGCGTTTTCATTGAGGGTTATACCGGCGGTGGTATGCAGGCTCGCCACCATGACAATACCTTCCTTAACACCGCTCACTGATACGACTCGAGCGACTTCGTCCGTTATATCAACCCAGTGAGTCCGCTTTGTACTGCGAACCGATACGTCTTCGGAATGCACCATGTAGCGTACCCTTCAATAAAAAAAATTAGTCGACCACCGTATCAACGGGAAGAACGAATTTCATTGGATTAACATGCCGGTCGAAATGCCGCACCTCATAATGCAAATGCGGGCCGGTGCTGCGTCCGCTGTTGCCGATATACCCAATTACCTCACCCCGCTTAACCACTTCTCCTTCGACACGAGCCGCTTTTACCAGATGAGCATATACCGTCGTGAATTCCCCCCCCCGATGCGAGACCTTTACGAGATTGCCGAAATCCCGTTTCGTACCGACAAAACTCACAATACCGTCGGCGGTGGCGAATACGGGAGTCCAGGTCTTGTCCGCGATGTCGATACCCTCATGAAACACAACACGTCTCAAGAAAGGATGACGGCGATAGCCGTATGAGGAGGTCACACGGCGACCGACCGTCGGCCAAATCGAAGGCCTTTGCGCCCAGCGGTCGGATTGCCGATCGACATGTTTGGCCATTCGCGAAAAAGTTGTATCTTGAAGAATTGCACGGCGCATCAATTCCTCGATTTTGGCCGCCACCCGTCCCGCTTTGCGTACAGCCATATCTTCCAGCGAATTGATTACCACCTCATCCCCGCTTGGACGCCCTCCGATACCGGCACGCCGAACTTCTTCGCTGATCGGATTCATACCATATTTCAAACGAGCCGCATTTTCGTATGACGCCAAATCGGCCACCTCTCGAGCGCGCACCTCGCTAAGTCGCTCCAGAAACCGAACCGTCTTCACCAAGTCATCGTTTCGCTTCTTTTCGTTATACACGCCGAACTTTGCGTACGAATAAGAAAAAAGCATATAGGCACAACGCCCGAAGCCTACGGCTCCCAGAATCAACAGTGCCGCGAGCATCCCCGCAACCGGCCCGCGGACACGGATACAACGCGACAAGCCGAGGGGCGAAGAAACAAAAAATACGTGCCATCCTCGCCGATTCATACTGCTCCCACGACAGGTATATTCATCAAGTCATTGACTCTCTTATTATTATACGCATCTAGCCTCTGAAGGTCAACGCGAAAATACCACTTTCATCGAATTTGATGCGTTGGAATTTGGATTAACCCTACCCAAAAACCAAAAAGCCGACCTACGATTCGGATGATCCCATGACACCGAACTTCATGAATCCGTCCGTTCGACAGCCCCGCTCAGACACCGAAACGAAAGCGAAACACCGGCAACACAAAGCCAAGAACCGTGACGGCCAATCCGCCGTCTTCGGCAAGTGTTTTACATTCCGACTTGCCCTCCCGCACGGATCCCGTTGCGTTATCGACCAACATAGCGCGCTCGAATGCGGTATTTCAGCTTATCGAATCCAAAGCATTCACAACAAATTCTACGGCCTCGCTCGGCGCAACCTTATCAACCCGGCCGGTCGTCCGGGCTTTTATCTCAACGATTCCCGCCGCCAGACCCCGTCCGCCGACAACCACTCGAATCGGGAACCCGATAAGGTCGGCATCCTTGAATTTCACCCCGGGACGCTCCTCACGATCATCGAGCAACACATCTATTCCACGCGCTTCAAGCTCGTCGTGAATCTGGGCGGCAATCCTGTTTGCTTCGGCATCCCGCGGATCGAGGCAGAGCACGCTCGCCTTATACGGCGCGATCGCCGTCGGCCATACTATTCCATCTTTGTCATGGTGTTGCTCGATGGCGGCCGCGGCGGTACGGCCGATGCCGATGCCGTAGCAACCCATCGTAACATAGCGCTGTTCACCCTTCTCATCGAGGACCGTCATTTTCATACTTTCGGTATATTTGCGGCCCAGCTTGAATACCTGGCCGACTTCGATACCCTTGCGCAACAACAGCGAACCGCCGCTACATCGAGGGCACGCCCGCCCCGCCTCCACAAACGCCAAATCGGCATACCGGTCAATCTGTAGGTCTCTTGCCGGGTAGGCATGGCGGAAATGGTAGTTTTCGCGGTTGGCGCCGATTACCGCATCGCTCATACCGGCAACGGAGTAATCGGCGACTATCTCTCGTAACGGTCCCTTTTTCAACTCTCGCGGTCCCAAGTATCCTATCGTCATGTCGGTGTCCGCCCGAAGCCGCTCATCCGTCGGCACTTCAACCGAGTCTGCTCCAAGATGGTTGCGAAGCTTTATCTCATTGAGTTCTTTGTCGCCGCGAATACAAGCCGCAACCAAGTACTCCCCTTCATTGACCGAAAAAACCAATGTTTTAATAGTCCGATCAGCCGAAATTCCCAAGAAATTACCAACCTCGTCGATTGTCTTACAGTCGGGTGTTTCCACCTCCTCCATCGAAGGGGCGTTTTCGGGAGTCGGCGCCACCGACTGTTCCCGGCGGCATTCGGCACGCTCTCGGTTGGCGGCATATTCACATCGATCACAGAATACCACGATGTCTTCACCGGAGTCGGCAAGTACGTGGAACTCATGAGTAACTTCACCGCCAATCGTCCCCGAATCGGCTTCAACGGGTCGGAAATCCAGTCCACATCGACGAAAGATGCTCGAATACGCCCGGTGCATTCGACGATACGTCTCATCGAGTGATTCCTCGTCGATGTGAAAGGAATAGGCGTCTTTCATGATGAACTCCCGACCTCGCATAAGCCCATACCGCGGCCGCACTTCATCACGGAATTTGCTCTGTATTTGATAAAGACAGAGAGGAAGATCACGATATGAGCGTACGGCGTTCCGAGCCACATCCACAATCACCTCTTCGTGTGTCGGACCAAGACAAAACTCATTAGACTTTCTGTCTTTGAAGCGGAGCAACTCCGGGCCGTAATAGTTCCATCGGCCGCTTTCTTTCCATAATTCCGCCGGCACAACGAAAGGCATCAGCAGCTCCGCGGCTCCGCACCGCTCCATTTCTTCACGAATAATGGCTTCAATTTTCCTTATAACACGCAATCCCAACGGAAGGTAGTCATATATGCCCGACGCAAGCCGCTTGATCATCCCGGCACGTAACATAAGCCGGTGGCCGGCAAGCTCGGCTTCACTCGGATCCTCACGCAACGTGTACACAAAAGCGTTCTTCCACCGCATCAAGCCTCCTTACTTGTTCGCTCCACACGCCGCCCTCGCGGCGCCGCAGATGAAGCTACGGTGCCGAATCAAAATCCTGCGAGTCAAAAGAAAATACGGATCGCCCGCCAGGCATACAAGCTAAGAGGCGCCGACGCCATTCCCCCCCTTGGCGCCGGTGCTGGTTAGCCTGTGTCGGTCCGGAATTGGATAAAGCGTTTGTAGGGATGTTGGATGAGACTTCGCGGCCCCTCGGCGCCTTCGGGTAATACGCTGTATTCGGTCACAAAGCAGCGGAAGTGACCTAAAACTCCAAAGCGAAGAAGAGACCGTTGCCGGGTCTATGCGGACGGGGAGCCGCGCGCGCCTTTCGCGCCGGCTTAACGCCCGTTCCGGCACGGGAAATGGAGTTCGACACATGTTCCGACATCTTCTCCGCACTTGGAAACCACAAAACCGTTGTGGTTCCTGGCACAGCCGTATACACCCGACGGACCCAGCTCGTCACCGATAACTTCGGGGCCCCGAAAAAGCTCGGACGCTTTTTGCTTCACCGTACCGTTGGCGCCGCCACCCGTGTCCGACACAGCCACTTTTACGTAATCGCCGGCTTTACCGCCGGGCAAGTGATGACGAACAAAATCTTCGTCCAAACCCACGATTTCGGTGCTGAGGGCCAAACGTCCGCCGTCTTTCATCGTATCGAGTCCCGTAAACGCCAAATTGAGAAGGGAGTTGCGAATCCGCTTTGCATCGCCGGTAACAAGCGCCTGACCGGGACAACGTCGCAGGGAGATATCGGTTCGTATGTCGACTACGTTTTCCAACAAGTCGGCAACTTCCTCCACCAAGGCGTTAAGATCAACCGCTCCTATCTCCCAACTGTCTCGTCGCGAAAACGCGGTAAGCTTTTGATTAAGGTCGGAGACCCGTTGCGCGGCGCGAAGGACCGGATCGATATAGCGTGTAATGTCGGGCCAGTCGGCGCCGTACTTGTCACGCAAAAGGTCGGAATAACCGAGAATAACCCCGATTTTGCTGTTGAGTTCGTGCGCAAGACCGCCGGCCAACCGCTCGACCGCTTCATTTTTCTGACTCTCCACCAGCGATCGGAATAGTTGACGCCGACGAACCTCGTTTTTTTTGTAACGGGTGACGTCGTAAATTATTCCTTGACTTCCCACAAAACCCGTGTCGGCCTCTTGCTCCGATTTGTCGGCGGAACGAGCGTAGACTCCTTCACTACCGACGATTCCCGCCACGTCGCCGACGAGGATTCGCTCTTCGCGTTTTTTCTTGGTTAAAAGACGAACTTCCAAATCACGGGTTTTCCGCACGCCGCTCCGCCGTTCGTCAAAAAGCTTCGGCGTATTGGTCTCTCCGGTCGATTTGCCGCTGAGCGGGGGCAGTACCCATTTACGGCCGACACGCCTGAACTCATGCTCTTCCATAACATAAGAAAAATGCTTACCGATCAATTCATCAGGCTCAAAGTGCAGAATCTCACGTACGCCGGCATTAACAAAAGTAAAGTAGCCCTCGCGATCGAGGACGTAAATGATGCCTGAAGTGATCGTGGCTATGCGCCCAAGCCGCTCCTCGGTCCGAAGGGAACGGGCGCGACACTGCTCGAGTTCTTCCACCAACTCCTGTTTTGTCTTGCGCCTCAAGTCCATATTTATTCCGCGGTGATTCCTTCGAACAAATGGTACGAAATTATTTCATCCTATTGTACAATCTCCGCAATTCACTGTCAAACACTAAATTGGAAAAAAAGCGCGCCGCATTCCATCGCTTGCAAATGCGCCGCGGGCGGTCTATTTTCAGGATGAACGGGAGGCCGGAGTTTTTTTCGTTGCGGTATCGCCGTGGATGTCGCCGGCCCAAGCAATACTTGCGGCTCCCAGGAAGTCCCCGAGGAAATACCAAACCGCGAAAAGCACCGGCAATGCTCGCCGCGGCCAAAACGTAGTCGTTAATGAACGTGCTATAATCACCTGTCCGATCGTTCCAAGTAGCCGTACGCCGGCGGGTACCGGCAACTTTTCAAAGGGTTAACACGTATGTCTTCCGCAAACCGGCGGGATTTTATGAGAACCACGGCACTAGGCGCCCTTGCTCTTGGGTTCGCACCGCGCGTCGCTACGAAAACTCACGGCTCAAAATCGACACCCACCCCGAAAACCGCCTATATCTACGACAAACGTTTTCTCGAACACCTTATTCAAAAAGGACACCCCGAATCCCCCGACCGCCTCGTGGCGATACAATGGGAACTGCGACGCTCCGGCGTTCTTCGGGAACTCGACGCCGTTGATTTGTCGCCTGAGCCGTTGAGCGCGATCAGACTCAACCACACGGCGGAACATGTGGCCGAAATCTCGCGGCATAAGGCTTCGGAATACATTGCTCGCCTTGCGGTCGCCGGTGCGGTAGCCGCGGTGGATGCGGTCCTGAGCGGTACGACGCGCAATGCGTTCTGTGCTCTTCGCCCGCCGGGCCACCATGCGCGCAACACCGGTCGCCCCGAAGGATTCTGTTACTACAACAACATCGCAATCGCCGCCCGCCATGCCCAAAAAGAACACGGCTTGCGCAGAATCCTCATCATCGACTGGGATTACCACCATGGTAACGCTACGGAAGAAGCCTTCTACGACGACCCCTCGGTTCTGTTCTTTTCGACTCACGATCGACGGGCTTATCCGGGTACCGGCCATCCTTCGCGAACGGGAAGCGGTGACGGCGAAGGGTATACGATCAATGTTCATTGCCGCTGTGGAACCTCGGATGACGACATGTACCGTATATGGGAAAAACGACTTCTGCCGGCCGTCGACCGTTTTCGTCCCGAACTGGTGCTCATTTCGGCGGGATTCGACAGTCGCAAGGAAGATCCCCTCGGCTGCTTTCGGCTGACGGACATCGGTTTCTCGGGCCTTACAAGGATGGCGATGACGATCGCGAAGAGCCACTGCGCCGGCAAACTTGTGTCGGTGCTTGAAGGTGGATATAACATTAAGGGATTGGCCACCGCCGCGACGGCTCATGTCCAAACGCTCTTGGATGAATAATCTCCGCAAATACGGCCGCTTTATCGAGCCTTGAACCGCTTCCGCCGTTTCCCGAAATTAGTGCGGCTTCGATAATCCACCCCCCTTTGCTCCACCGGGACTCAATATGTATTTTTAACCCTTCCCCGCGGTGGCTTCGAAGCTATTCCGAAAAAGGTTTTCACGTTGCCGGAGAGTCTTTTTCGTGGCTGCGCGACACGTAGGTATGTGGCTTGCGTGTTCAGCGGACGTAACCGGATCGGGTCCGGCAACTTGCGCGGACGTCTTCATATAATGTAGCGGCACCTTGACGAAGCCCGACGCGGCGTCAAGAGGCGAAGCCGGAGGACCAAGTCATTAAGCACAAAGAAATAAGGCGCGAAAAAGGGCCGAAGGCGGCGGTGAAGCAAAAGATAAAAAACAAGCTCTTAGCGCGACTACTTCTCAGTTAAGGAGCACACGCGTGAATATTGTTGTATGCATAAAGCAGGTGCCCGGCACGACGCAGGTCAAGATCAACCCCGATACGGGGACATTGGTTCGTGACTCGGTTGAGGCCGTAGTTAATCCATTTGATGAGTTCGCCGTGGAGGAAGCTCTTCGAATTCGAGAGCGCATTGGGGGGACGGTAAAGGTGATAACCATGGGTCCTCCGCAAGCCGAAACCGCTCTGCGAAGTGTGGTGGCCATGGGCGCCGATGAGGCGCATCTTGTATCGGACCGTGCCATTGCCGGCTCGGATACCTGGGCGACTTCCTACACACTAGCCAAAGCGATCCGCACGCTTGGAGATACCAGCCTTATTATTTGCGGCAAGCAGGCGATTGACGGCGATACGGCTCAGGTGGGTCCCGGCATTGCCGAAATGCTTGATCTTCCTTTCGTTGCCTGGGTGCGGAAAGTAGAAGAGATCGACGAGTCAAAAATCCGGGTAGAGCGTATGATGGAGGACGGTTACGACGTAGTCGATACGCCATTGCCGGCCCTTATAACCGTCGTAAAAGAAATCAATGAACCACGGATGGCGTCGCTTAAGGGTAAGATGCGCGCCAAGAAGGCGAAGATTAACACGATAACGGCGGCGGACCTCGACGCCGAAGAGCACAAGATTGGCCTCAAAGGAAGTCCGACTCAGGTACTTCGTTCATTCGTTCCGGAGCGCAAAAGCGGTGGAGAGAAGATAACCGGTGAACTGCCGGAATTGGTGGACAAGATCAAGACAACAATCCTCGATCTCGGGGTCATAAAGTAAAGGATCCGGTCACTATGGGAATCAATGTTGATCTCGAGAAATGTATCGGCTGTTCGCTCTGCGTGCGCGCCTGTGCAACCGATGCGATCTCGATCACCGACAAAAAAGCGGTGATTGACCTGGACAAGTGCAACTTCTGCGGAGCCTGTGTCGAAGCGTGCAATAAATATCAGGCCATCACCATAACCAAGGAAGCCGACTCAGCGGCGGTTAATGTTGACGAGTGGAAAGGCGTCGCGGTTTTCATAGAACAGCGCGAAGGCGAAATAGCGCCGGTCTCGTTCGAGGTCCTCGGTGAGGGTCGTAAGCTGGCGGATCTGCTCGGCGAAAAGGTACTTGCGTTTGTTGTCGGGCACGAACTCCAAGCTAAAGCGAACGAGCTGGTTAAATACGGCGCCGATCGGGTGGTGTATTACGACGGTCCCGAACTCAAGGCGTTCAGAGATGAAACCTATGCGACGGTGATTTCGGAAGCGATCGCCCGAGAAAAGCCTTCGATAGTGCTCGCGGGAGCCACGGCGATTGGTCGTTCGTTCATACCCAAGGTCGCCGCCAGAGTCTATGGGGGGTTGACGGCGGATTGCACAAAACTCGAAATCGATTCCGAAAAGCAACTACTGCTCGGTACCCGACCCGCTTTCGGCGGCAACCTCATGGCGACGATCGTCTGCCCCCATCACCGGCCGCAGATTGCTACCGTGCGGCATAAAGTAATGAAGCCGGCGGAGTACGACGAACACCGTCACGGTGAAGTTGTCGTGCATAAGATCGAACCCGGTACAATTGTCGATCCGACATCGATCATCGAGATAGTCAAAGAGGTCGAGTCGACGATGAATATCGCCGAGGCGGACATTATCGTTACCGGCGGCCGCGGGATAGGAAACCAAGACAACTTCAAGTATGTCTACGAACTCGCCGAAGTACTCGGGGCCGCGGTCGGTGCGAGTCGTGCCGCGGTCGATGCGGGCTGGATTCCCTACTCACACCAAGTCGGTCAAACCGGAAAAACCGTTTGCCCCAAGCTTTATGTGGCTTGCGGCGTTTCCGGGGCCGTGCAGCACCAGGCGGGCATGCAGTCTTCCGACTATATTATTGGGATCAATCGCGATCCGGATGCCGACATATTCCAAGTGGCCAACCTCGGCGTCGTCGGTGATGTCCTCGAGGTTTTGCCCGCATTGACACAAGCATTCAAACAAGCGTTAGGAAAATGATGAAGCTTTCGCTCGGAATACCCAAAGGCAGTCTTCAAGAGTCAACGATCGGTCTTTTCCGTAAGGCCGGTATCCACATGAGCGTGCGAAGTCGGTCGTACTTTCCCACCTCCGACGACCCGGAATTGGATCTTATTCTTATGCGTCCCCAAGAGATGCCCCGCTATGTCGAGCAGGGAATCCTGGATGCGGGCATTACCGGCTATGATTGGACAGTGGAGAATAAGGTAAAAGTCGAACAGGTCTGCGAATTGGAATACAGCAAGGTATCGAGGTGCAAGTGTCGGTGGATTCTGGCGGTTCCCGAGGATTCACCGTTCCAAAAGGCGGAGGACCTTGACGGAAAGCGTGTCGCGACCGAATTGGTCAATACAACCAAAAGCTACTTCAAGAAAAAAGGCGTTTCAGTCGATGTCGAATTCTCGTGGGGAGCCACCGAAGTCAAGCCGCCACGTCTTGTCGACGCCATTGTGGATATTACCGAGACCGGCTCTTCTCTTCGCGCCAACCGTCTGCGTATTGTCGATACGCTCCTGGAAACCTCGACAATTCTCATAGCGAACAAAAAAGCATGGAGCGACGACTGGAAAAAGCGCAAACTCGAAAACCTCGCGCTTTTACTGCGGGGAACGCTCGAAGCCGAAAATTTCGTTGGTCTCAAATTGAATGTAGATGAGCCGCAACTCGAAGAGGTGCTCAAGATCCTTCCCGCCTTGCACAACCCCACGATTTCGGAGTTGACCGACAAGGGCTGGCACGCGGTCGAGACCATACTGCCGGTCACGCAGATCAAAACAATCATCCCGCGGCTCAAACGAGCTGGAGCAACGGGGCTCGTGGAGTATCCGATCAACAAGGTAATCATGTGATTGGATGAATTGCCGCCCTTTCCGTTCGGTTTTCCGCCGCTTTCTCCAAAAAGAAGGCCCACATGCGCCCGAAATCACAATCAACATTGCAAAGGCAATCGTCCATGTTTGTTTCATAGTATACCTTAACAAAAGATAGTCATGTTCAAAAGGAAATCAAATGATGCACCCCCGCGGGGCAAAAAGCATAATGACCGCTTTGGCAGTTCTCTTCGATTTTTTTAAGCGGCAATTTTTTTTTTAGGAATTCGGCGCTGTTTTTATGTAGATTAAATTAGCCGGCTTGGTTGAGGAATGTGGGTGTTCATGTGTTTATTACCCGTCCAAAGGAGGAGCTATGGCTGACCGACCTATTCATTTAATCGCTTCAGTAGCTTCAGCATTCCTTTTCTCCGCTTATGGCGCCGCCCCGGTGTTCCAAGAGAACAACGGTCTTGTCGTCATTGAAATTGAGTCGATTGATCCCGCCAACGGCTGGTCCGAGAAAACGACTGCTGCCGACTATAGCGGTAACGGCTATTTCGAATGGACCGGTTCAGATATGTTCAACGCCCCCGGTTCGGGAACGCTTACCTACAAGGTCAGGATCTCATCGACGGGCACCTATCGTTTTCAATGGCGAAACAAGGTTGGCGCCGGCACCCAAACCACGGAGCACAATGATTCGTGGCTGCGCATTCCCGATGCCGATGATTTCTATGGCAAAAAGGGCGGTGACATAGTTCACCCCAAAGGGGTATGCTCCAGTGATTGCCCGGAGGGTTCAGGTAAGGACGGGTGGTTCAAGGTGTATTGTTCCGGCACTATGAATTGGACGTGGTCAACCAATACGAGTGACAATGATGCACATCAAATCTATGCGGATTTCAACAGCCCCGGTGATTATACTATCGAGATATCCGGCCGCTCAAAGCACCACCTTTTGGACCGATTTGTTCTTTATAAGTCAACGGTCTCCGACCCCCTGGCACTCTCTCATCCTCAATCCGACTTGACCGAAGGAACGATTGATCCTAATCCCGGGCCTTCGGATACCGAGGTCATAAAAGCAGTCGATTTTACCACTATTGAAGTATCCGGTTTCATCCCGTATTACCGTGATAATAGCAATGATGCGCTTGCCGTCGATGCTTCCAACGTGAATTATCGGGACAAATTCGCCGCGGCTCAGCATACTTTTTCCGGTACCGCGGGGACATACGACATCACGATAACGACGTTAACCGAAATCGACGGTGAGAGCACATATCGTTTGATAGTAGACGGTTCGACCATTGGTGAACACCAAAACCCTACAACCGAGTCGGATTATGCACCATCCACACATACATGGGAGAACGTCTCCTTAGCGAACGGCGACATCATCCAGGTGGAATCGAACACTCACACGAATGGAGAAGTTCCCGAAGGCGACGGGACCGCGTGGTCGCGAGGCCGATGGCGCCAAATAGAAATCGCACCGACCGATACCGATACGACATCAGACCCCGGCGTGTACGACTGCGGCAATTACCGGATAGCCTTGAGCCACGATGGTAACGATCATGATCCCGACGACATCAACGCCGTCGCATTGAATATTGCCATAATTGCCGAATCCGGCATGAAAGACAAATTCGTGTTTATGGATTACAGCAATCACATTTGGGGTGATAATAGCGACCAACCGGAAAAAATGCGAAACGCGGTCAACGGCGCATGTGAACGATGGCAAGTCGATGTAAACAAATGCTTCGAAGTCCGTGTCCCTTCGATACTTGAACAAGCAAAGATCGCATTCAAAAACGCGGCGATTGAAG
>WJJU01000765.1 GCA_014729595.1 Chitinivibrionales bacterium | reverse complement strand
TGGTGTCGTCACCATTGCCTACATTATCGATGAAATAGACGATGGTATCCGGTTCCATGTTCGAGGGTTCGCCGCCCCGTAGCTCCAAAACAGTAATGGAAAACGGCTTCAACGAAACAGTGAATTCATTTGAAGATACCGCGAACGCCGCAACACTGTCCCACGAAGGCTCCGGGTCAGTGGCGCTGTCGCCGGTAAACTCCCACCGACGGCAATGCCCTAGCCCCGGTGCATTGGAGACGGTTAGGCAAGCGTCTTCAGTAGTATCATTCTTATTTACCAGCCAAATTGCTAGAGCGGAGTCCTGAGAGTTCAAAGCGGCATAACCGCGGACATATCCCGAAACCCGCTCAACATCCAAGATTTGCGGTTTGATAAACCTTCCCGCGATCATTTGAGAATAACCCAAAGCGGTAAGCTCGTTGTCGTAGGTAAACGCATCGGCACTACTGACATCCAATCGGTCACCCCAGGGACTGTGTGTCACCCAGAAATGCGTGTAGGTAAGACGTCGATCACAAGTTACCATATTGAGCAGCTTTTCGAAATTCACTAAGGCCTTGTATAAAGCATTCCGATCGGTCTCAAACGATTGGTTGCTACTGTGTCCGCCGTTGTATTCGGTTATCAGTAGTTCTATCTTTTCGCGTTTTCCGGCCGGCGCATTGTCGATCGCCGATATCGCCTTTTTTACTTGCTTGATGTATTCACCATTCTCTTCCTTATAATCCGCATAATCCTCCGTCTCATTTTGGTACTCGTGAACCACCATAAAATCCAAGTAGTCGGCGGCACTGTCGACTACCTGTACCATCCAATCCTTCTTCCAGCAAAGACCGGCGCCTATCTTAATCGTGCTGTCAACAGCTTTCATAGAGGCGCTGAAATCCTTAAGCAGATCAATGTAGTCCGCTCGATTCATGTGAATGTCTACTTCATTGCCGATTTCCCAGTATTTCACATTGTAATCACGAGTAACATTCGCATATTTCACCCACTCGACCGCACTATTTTTAAGTTGCTCATAATTAACTATAGAATTTTTATGCAAATGCCCCAAAGCATTGACCATAACTACCGGCTCAGTCCCGGTTTCCCGACAAAGCGCCACGAATTCATCAAAATCCATGACATAGTCTTTAAAGGTACCGTCGCTGTTGACATCACTCCAAGAACCGGGATTTTTGCTTTGCGTTGCGACACGGTGATTCAACCCATTAGAAGAATTGTCGTATTCACCGGGGGTCTGCCACAAGTAATTGTCGGCCAACGTTCCCATAGGAAAACGCAGCGAGCCGACTCGGGAATCGATAATGGCTTGGGCGAAAGTCTTTTGGGGCGAAGGGTTTTGAAAATCTGATATGAAACTCAGACAATAGCCCGTCGGGTTGACGTTTCTTTCGAATTTCACCTTGCTCAGATCAATTTCAATGCTCTCTTGGCCATGAGTACTATAAGCCGAAAGAAGCAGACCTACCGCGGCGAACAAATAGTGCGACTTTATCATACGATCGTATCCTTTCTTGAACTGAGGCGGTCACTGAAAAGGTGAGATGTTGATAATATAAGATGTTATTCTTCATTTCGCTGGGAAAATGTGAGGGAATAGGTGTCCGCGAAGGGACGCGTATGAAGGAATATGGGTGTCCGCGAAGGGACGCGAAGGCACGCGAATTATAGACTGGGGTTTGGGGGGTTAAGTGAGGTTGTTGGGCGGGGATGGACTCGTATGGTAGTATTTGCGTAGCGTTTCCATTCAAGCTTGGGTGATCCGAAATTGATGAGAAGTGCTACCGGGTAACCGGTTGCTTTTAGGTAGTTGAGCACTTGAGCCTCTTCAAAGGTCGTCAGTTGCTTTAAAGCCTTTATCTCTACGATTATTTTATTATAGCACAGAAAATCCGCGACATAATGCTTCCGCAGTTCAACGCCTTTATACCGAATTCGAATCACCTTTTGCTCTTCGTGAACAATCGCGCGACTATTTAGTTCCCTCGCAAATGCTTCCTGGTATACCGCTTCAAGAAATCCCGCCCCCAATTCATTTGAAACTTCAATGGCAGCCCCAATTACAGCATAAACCTCGGCTCCTAAAAGTAATCCGCACCCAGTAGGATCCATCGCCAACTAAACCCCCATCAGCACAAATCCTCGCCTATTAACGGTTAAACTCCGCGCGACACATTTTCCCATTAAGGGTTAATCCCGCGTTACCAAGTCGTCCCTTTGTCGATACTATTTTGTCGTCAGAATTTTCTTTCCTGAAGCAGGCTGAACGGCTACTCCCGACGCCTTCCCACCTTTTACTATTGTTCGCCCCGTCCCGCTTAATGCTCTCCCACGTATGTCGTAAAGGCGCGAATTACCGTGACCCGAGGCATCGACCGCCGATCCAAACCGGACCGATTGCCTTCGCGAGATAGTGCCGACACTTCCCGAATCACTGCTCTTGGCCATAAAAGCGGTAATGGAATGAGCTGGGAAATCAGCCGTAAACGTTCCGTCTTCATCAGCGATCTTTTCGGCCAACTCGGCAATCTTCTCATTTTCATCCCACGTCGATCTAAGCACCAAGATTGTGTCGTAAGGATTAAAACCCGCTACAGTTTGATTTGCGTAGTTGGAAGCCCCGTAGCCGGCGACTACCAGCCTCATTTCACCCGTCGGTGACATGCTTGCACAGGTGTTGACCTCGGCCAAATCATTCGTGGTGCTCAGCAAGGTGTTTCCATTTTGCATTGCGCGCGAGAGAACCCCCAAGTATGCACACATTTTGGATATGATGATCGTACCGTTACCGTTCACACCGATTAACCCTTCGCGCAAACTACTGTCGTCTGAATCGGCCGATTTGACATAGCGCCAATAGTTCATCCCGTTTTCACCGCGATTGAATCGCTTGACAAACTTGGCGGCCACTTGGTCTTGCGTGCCCATTTTGCTGTTTTTGTACTGGATTTCGGTCATCATGACAGGCTTACCGAATACCGTAAGATCAGTGCTGTCAACAAAATAGCTGTAATCGTTCGTCGGGATCCAATCCAGCAAGTCTTTAGTAGTGGAATCCATTTCGGAGTACATTTCGTAAGATTCCTTGGTTTCGCCATTATTAGGAGCGCCCAGCATTACGTCGCTCAGCCCCGAATCGATCATCATAGCTTTGATTACGGGTACCACGCGATCAAAATCGGAGGGTTCGTACTTACAGCTCTGGTATCCAGGCCCAAAATTTGGTTCATTCTGAATACTGAGCGCCTTGAATGTCAGGCCGTAATCGTTTCGGTACTTGTTGAGAAATACGACAAAGTACTCAGCCAGCTCTTCTTCCATGCCCTCCCTGACATACCCGCCATTCTCCTCACTATTGTTGGTCTTCATCCAAGCCGGCGGAGACCACGGGCAGGTATGAAGAAACAAATTTTCGTGGCGTTCCTTTGCTTCGCTGATAAACCACATCTGGCACGAATCGGCCCCCCAGTTCCAGTTGTCGTTGTCGGGCTCATGGGTATGCTGCCAGCGTTTTTTGCCCGCGGTACTGTCGGTGTGGTAGCAGAGAATTTGATGACGGATATTCGAAAAGCCGCAATTCGAGCCGCTGTTTAAAAACAGGAAATCCATGATGGAATCCTGCTTCGCGTTATTGTAGACGTCACCGCTGATACCGTAGAATTTCTCGAAACCGTTTGCGGGACTTGTGCTTGCGCCGACCCCCCAGCACTCGCCGAGCTGCGAAGAATGGATGGTTATATCGCCCGAAAAGGCGACACCGTACAGTACCAAGGAAAAAAGCAATGCGCTCAAAGGTCTCTTCATGACAGCCTCCACGTATAATAGCAATTTACCCAATAACCCGAATTGTTGCCGATGACAGCGGCTATGTTTCATATAATATATATGGCGATAGTCTTGAAAACAGAAAGAGGTTGCATTTTGCCGGCGATTATGAAATGCCCCGGGGCGGCTAAGCTCCTCCGATGAACACCGGGGAAAGCGTCGAAAACCGCAATATACAACTAACCAAGCACCCGAAGAACCTCCACACACCCTGCCGGCTCTTTCGTAGCCGGCACTCTATGCCCAAAAAAAACACACAACGATACGGATGAACGCCGGTTATTTGTACCAAATGCCGAATACCCATGGACCGGATTTGGCCGCAACAGCGGCCGAAGTGCGCACTTACGGCAATGCCGGACGTGCCCCGGTACGGCCAAAGCTATGTGACGCCAACTGAAGTTCGGTTTGCCGTGAACCATGTAGGGGTCAGAATATCACGATACCGGGATTAGCCCAAAGAAGAGGCGGACGTTGCCTGAACCGTTTTGATGTATGCGAAATGAGGAGCTATGAAGAAAGCGCCCGACACCGGATAGATAGTGGTAGCCGCCCTTTGGTCGTAGTCCTTGCCCCTTCCCCAACCATCGTACCGACAGTGTAGGTAAAAACCGCGGAGGAGGCGGAGGAACCGCACGTGGTTTCCGAGCGGCTCCCCCTCTATGACGGCGAAATCTTACATGTCAGTCAGGATCCATTCCGTGTGGTTACCCGCCCAATTGTCGGGAGCAAGAGTCGGATATCCCTTGGATCCGCCACTGTACATATAGGGGTTAGATGAACAGTTTGCATTCTCCAGCTTGAATGCCGCGCCGATTCTGGTCATCTTCCATTCTCCGGCCGCAGAAGCGTCATCGGTCATCGTTAACGCCCCGCCGTTGGTCTCACAGGGTGCGGCCATCAGGTACTTATTACTTCCCCGGCACTTCAAGCGAAACCAAGTGCCGTCGATCGCCTCCTTTTGCCATTGCGAAAAGTTGCCGGTCCACGATTTGGGTACCATCTGAGCCGTACCGTCGGGGCCGTTTCCGTTCATGTGCCTGTCGGTTGCAAGATTGCGAATGGTGTAATAGGCGTCTGCCGGCGGTGTCTCAGGCATGATTTGCCAGCGTGTCCACGTTCCGTCCCAAGAGGTCGGCCGCTGCTCCAATTGCGACCCGATTTCATTGGCGATCGGCCTGAAATACTTACCTGTTTGCTTGTTCAAGAAATGCACGGTCAGCCCGTCATCGGTAGATACCTCCGACCACTGAGTCCAGTTGCCGTCGTAGCTTACGTCTACCTGACGCATCAGTGACCCGTCGGTTTCATCAATCGGGCGAAAGTACATGCCGGTGTGAGCGTTCTTCAGATAAAAACGATCGCCGTTGGCAACCCGTTCCCACTTAAACCAGTCGCTCCCGTCGTCTACGTCAAGAATAATACCGGCTTCGGCCTGATCGTTTTCGGGGCGCAAAAAGTAGTTGGTCGCCGCGCTTTTGATACGCACAAGTCCCGAGCCTTGATCTTCAGTGTAAAATATCGAAACTTCATCGTACTCAGTATGCAAACCATCCCAACCAGTCAAGCGCAACACATAGGTGCCTTCCGTATCGAGCGTAAAGCCGGTTTTCGGGTCTTGGGTATTGTCGAACGACCAATCGGCGCCGGCCGGCTCACTCACCACCGACCATTCAATCTCGACACTGGAGAGCGCCAAGAGATCGTCGTTAACCGATCCGTCAAGTTCGACGTATGACGAACTCGTATGGGTGTCCGCACCGGCGTCGACCACGGGGGCGTCGTCCACCGGCTCCGTATACATCCTCAACGAATGAGTCCAATCCCAATTGGCGTTGCTGCTCAGGTACGCGTGATCCCAGATACCGGAACGGGATTCCAGCGGGTCCATGATCCACACGGAGCCCGTCTCATTACCGTCGCCGTCGGTCCCGGTAACCTCGTAGCCGTGGCCGGCAAGTATGTGCCCGCCGCCGCTCGACCACCCCCAGCGAATAACAAACGGCCTGCGCTCGGCGTGGGTGAGCAACTTTATGGTGGAAAAATCATACGAAGACTGGCACGAAGAGGATGACAAACCCCAATGTGCAAAGATTAGATCCAGACCGTTACGTGTGGGATCGGTCGATGAACCACAGGTCCAATTCCACTCGTTGAGTCCATCGGTGCCGTACGCGGCGATCTCCGTCTGGGTCAGGAAAATATCGTAGTACTCGAAAATCGCCTGCGCGGTCGCGGCCCAGCACCACTGGCTCATCTCTTGGTTTTTCTGTGCCAGATTAAGCTTCAGTTCCGTAGGATACACATCGGAGTAGGCATGAACCGATGCAACCCCGAACGTCAAAAACATCAGTATTGCAACAATATTAGCACTTTTTTTGCCGACCATTGTAGTATTTCTCCTTTTGCTTTCTTTGTTGATATCTATCGCATAGGCGGTCTTACGCCATAGTAAGGACCGTGCATTATTATCGATAATTTAGCGATTCTTGTAGATCTTGCGATTAATCTCTCGTACCGATTCGATGGTTGCCTTAACATCCCCAAGGGTGTCGTACTTGCCGCGGGCATTGCGGATTACCGCCGCGACACGGCCGCGGGCACGAGGACCGACATCGAACTTTGTGAGATTAGGACGGCCGCGTTTCAGGAAAGAGAAGAAGTAGGACTTGGACTGAAAGTTCGCCACCAACGTCGGTTCTTCGTCGGGCCAACCCTTCCGCAACTCCTGGATTTCGGGGGCCAAGTCGCTGTGACTAAGCGAGACGATTTTCCAAACGCCTTTCACTTTGCTGACGATAAACATGGCTTTGGCGCTGTCGCCGAACAGTACGGGGACATACCAATCACGTGAAGCATGCAGTACATTGTCGAGCGGTGTATCGTCGTTGTATTCCACCACCGCCTTCGGGGGTATAGTGTGAAGGCGCAGCGGCTCGCCGAACGACAGTTCCTTCTGGAAATCATCGGCCGTAATGCCCATGAATGCGTATTTCTCCGCATTTTCGGGCTTGATATATGCTTTGTACTGCGTTTCGACAACTGTCTTTACCTGCGCGGCGTTGAGGTCGTCGAGATAACGCAACCCATCCGGTGACTGCGAAAACGAGGCGGTCACACTCAACGCAAGAGAACCGACCAGAACAATTGATTTTGTGAGATTCACAAACACACTCCTTGAAGCTAAAGATTACGGAAAAGGCTCAAAAACTTTGTAAATATCTTGGGATAATATAACATCGCGTTGGTGAATGTGGGGGTTTTTTTTTTGATGAAGGGAAATTTTATTTACGGCGATAATATCTTCACATCGTGCGCATAAGCCATAGTGCGATGAAAAACATCGACTTAAAGCGTATCGGGTCGCTCTATGGCGTTTTCGACGATGCCGTGACGGTGCGCTTTTTTAGTGGAATTCGCGGAATATGGCGTACCGTGGTCCCGCATTGCGCTGATCGGAAAAGCGCAATAAGGGGGGGTAGGGACGGCACCGAAAACGGCACTTTGACGGCACGATCTGAGGAATAGGACGTATCTCGAGTCCGGTCGGCCCCATGGGTATTAGGCGACGGCATATCTCATATTTTTTCTTTCATTTTAAAAGATCGCCATCGCAAAATCCGGGGGGAGCATCCAGACAATCGGTCACCCCAACCTGCGCGCCGATAGTGTAAACAATAGATAATGACGCGGAAGATGTAATATGGAACCGCTTACAAAGCACCAAAAGGAAGGTTCCCACGAGGCGACACAAATCCCGGATACCAAAGCAATATGCAAATACGGAGATAATCCGGTAAGCAGGCGTTTCCTTAATGAAAAAAAAGGGCCGGGGACCAGCTTGCGGATTCAACACCCCGGGCCGAATCCGGCTCAATGCTTGCCCCCCTCTTCCCCCACCGTGTCGCATTCAGGGCGAGACGATTCTGATGGTCTTTGTCGGTTCTTCGGGCGTGGTTACGCAAATGAAAAGAACCCCACGGGCGCATCCTTCAAGCGGTAGAGTGACCGACCTACCCGGCGCCGTTCGGAAAACCGCGGAGGCGGCTATACGTCGTCCGCGCGAGTCGATCACCGCGACCGATGTCGGGCTCTTTGCATACCGAGGTATCTCGACCACTACGCCGCCGGCGTCACGAGATAGTCGCGCTTTTATCCCGGACGTCCGAGAATGGTATTGCGTTTCGACGGCATTGCCGCCCCCCGAGCCATAAGGCGGCTCGACGAATATGGTGGTTGGCTTGGATATGACGGTTTGTTCGCCGATGTCGGCCTCGGCCAGCAGCGAATGAAGTCCTTTCGACGGTACGACCCCTTCGAGACGGTAATAATATTTGGAGTTCTGACTATAATATGCGGAATCACTCGTACCAAGTACCTGATTCCCCGAAAGGAAACGCACGAGATCGGGCGGCCCGTCGCCTTCGTATTCAGCATAGAGCGTCACCGCATCACCTTCGGGAATGGAATCGTCAAATGAGAAGGAAGCAGTGATAGAGATCGGCGGGTCTTTGGACACGAATCCCTGCCACACTTTTGCAAGGTATTCGTTGATCACCCACGAAGCTTTTGTTTTATCGCCGGTGTATGATTCATACGGAGCGATGGTCGCGTAGTTGCTCTCCCACGTGCTCATGTCGCACAGCCAGCCGTCCTCTTCCGCATACCGCTTGAGCGTTATCGGCCCGGAAGTGAAATCGGTAACCCCAGCCAGGCGGTCCGTAGCCACCTGATAAAGAAACGGAAGCACGAGATGCGTATTTGCCCACCAGTTATGACCGGCTCCCCACTGAATCGCATAAGCGATACGCCCGTTTCTTTCACGCATGTTGGTGAAATTTTTTTCCGGATGCTCATCTCTCTCGGTTTCGCCTAACGAAACCATTCCGGGATTGAATACGGCCTCATCGTTGCACCTTCCGCCTTTCGTAGCGCCGGCGGCATAATAGGCTAAAATTATATCGGGATCCGAGCAATTGATGGAAAAGGAGCATGCTCCGCCCTCCGAAAAGCCCCAAAAGCAGCGAGGTATATGCTTGACCTCGGGGTGGCCCGTCGAACGGGCGAGACTGTCCATCATATCATTGAAGCCACTCGCGGTTCCTTTGTACGTGTCGATATACAAAGCATCCTTGAATTTGAACCCGACCAGGCCGAAATCGAGCGCCTTGGCCAATCGCCAGTACTTGTCGTCGTATACGGCGTCGTGACTATTATGACCGACTTTGCACAGTAGCCCTTTAAGCACCGGTATTTCGGGAAATCGGAAACGTGCCTTAAGCCATTCATAGGCCGCCGGGCGAGGATTGTCGTAAATGGCTTGATAGTAGAATTCACCGTCTAATGTGTCCGATATGGGCATGCGGTTGGCCCCCATCGCCGAAAACACCACAATGCTCGCCGATGCAAGGGTCCGCCCAAATGGCCGAATCAATCGAGTAAAAAGCATGCCGCCTCCTTAGCTTTAGTCCGCACCATAACTCGCAATATGCATTGCGCCGGCGACCTTACGCAATGGTTTTCATTGGCGGCTCACCGGCCGCGCCGAAAACCCTTTTTGCATGAATGATGTCCCATGATATAATATGATGCCTTAGGTTCACCCCCAAACTTCAGGACGGAGAGCGGAAATGTATCGCGACAAAGAAAGCATGATCGATGATCTTCTGGGCAAAATGACCCCCGAACAGATGGCCGGGCAGTTGGTGGTGTTCGGCATGAACGGCACGGTGATCACGCCCGACATGGTCGAAATGATAACCAAATATCACCTGGGCGGGGTCCGCATAAGCCAAAAAGCACGACTGGTGACACTCAACACGCTTCATAGCTACTCTAAACCAGGCGACCAACACACCGACATGACCTTGCGCTCGGTGAGCCCGCCGCGGGGCACGGCCAAGGATTTATCGTTTCCCAATCACCCACCGGTCCTCGACACGGGCGAATATGCCGCGATGCTCAACCAACTTCGGACCTACTCACGCGAAAGAGAACTGGGTATTCCGGTGCATTTCGTGATCGACCAGGAGGGTAACGGAACCGATGACCTCTTAGGCGGCGCCCGCCTCTTCCCCTCTCCCATGGGGCTTGCGGGGACCGGAGATCCCGCATTGGCGTACCGTGTCGGCCGGGCGATCGGCGCACAAACTTACGCCGTAGGAATCGATGTGGTGCAAATGG
>WJJU01000764.1 GCA_014729595.1 Chitinivibrionales bacterium | reverse complement strand
TTTTGAAACCCCGAGCCAATCAAGGCAAATAAGGCGTAATCGGGATTCGCCAGCAGCATTTCCAGCCGCTCGTTAAGTTCTCTTAGTTTTCCTTGCTGATCTTGGGGAATGGGAAGGCTGCCTCGCCGTTGACCCTTGTACAGGTATTCACGGCCTTTGGAGCCGGCGTAGATGAATTTGTCCTCGGGAGCGACGCTGATATCCACCAGGCCGCCCCGGTCAAGAGGAGCCGAGGTAAGAATAACCGCATTGGCTACACACTCGGCGGCAAACCGAGTAAGATACACTGCATTGTAGGCCGATTGTATCGACGACAGGTAGCGCCCACAGTAATTGTTCACCGTTCCATCACGGTCCGAAACGAGTGAACGGAATTCAATACCTTTTAGTTTCTTTACCCCTTCGTCGACCTGTTCCTCGAACGCATTATGGATCCCGTTCAGATGAAGGCGGAACTGTTCTTCGCCGCGGCTGAAAAACAAAATGTCTTTTTCGAGTTCCCCGATCTCGTAGCCCAAGTCGAGTGCAATGGTCTTGATTTGATCAAGCTGAACCGTTGCATGAGCCGGTGAGCCCGATACTGAGCTAAGAACATCCAACGCTCGTTTAAGCGAATCGACATCTTCGGAAGCAACCGCGCCACGATCCAAATAACTATGAACCATCCGCCGACGAATCAACCTCGTTTGAGCCATGAGATTGTAGAACTGCTGAAGCGTGTTCACGTTGGCGGGAATTGTTGCATCGGTATTAGATGATTCGGACTGCATTGTCTCCCTTCGCTGATAACGTGTTGTTCACATTGCCGATTTTTTGCCGCGCCCAGGTACCCTAAAAGCCGGGCGGCCGTAATGAACTGTCTCAAATATAGTATACCGTCCGGCTTACCCCAACTTCCACCCAAAAATTATCATCAACCCGCTCGTGGCCCGGCCGGCGGATTTAGATATATCTTTGAAAGATAGAGGCTTAGAAAAGAGGACGAAACGATAATCCGGCGTTATATATAGAGGGGTACGGTCCTGAATCATGTCGGCAACGTTGCTGAGAGCATTTCCGTCATTATGGATCGGCACAATGATGTGTGTCGCGGTTACCGTATTCATACCGGGATGCAGCGCTCCACCACACGTGGATCGGGAAGCGGAAACGGTCGATACCGATACGACCCCGGATACAAGCCGCGCCAAGGCGAACGCTGTTCCCGATGAGGAGGTTTCGGGGCGCCGCAACGACCGGCCGGTCCTTCTTGAGCCCTCCCAATGGCGGGGGAAACGGTTTGTTATGGTTGAAAAGGTTCGGATGTTTCGCAAATTCGGCTACCTGCTCTACACATCTCCGCAACTCGATTCGGCCACCTCCGCGCCGAATCCCGCCGTCGCGCTCAAAAATCATCGTCTGAAATACGATGTTTTCGCGGGCGGAGTCGTCACCGTTACCGCCGTCGAGGAACAAGACGACGGTGAGTACTTGGCAACATTCCAAACCGATACTATGGGATTAACCGTCTATGGGAAGACTCGAAACGGAATAATCGAGGGCATACATGCCGAAGAGGATTTGGTAGCCGCCCGCGATCGGTGGCTGGGTCAAACGGTGTTTTCGCGCCGAAGGCTTATTGACACCTATGATTCCGCCGCTTCCCGCTTCGCGACGACCCCCGTATCGATCACCGAGCCGCTCGAAGTGGTGGCGGTACGGTGGGGGATGACGCCGCTGCCGCCCAAGCCCATTTGGCTGGTTGTCCAAAGGGCCGACGGTTCACGGGGCATTATTCCGGTTAACTACAGTTGGACCAACGTACCGCCGCAAAAGCGCACCGACGGACTTCCGTGGTCAATGGACATTCTGGAAGAGGATCCGCGATCGTATGGATGGGAAGATGAAATCTGGGAAGCCATCGACGAGACCAAACTGCTGACAGGCATGACTACGAAACAGGTCAGGCTGTCGTGGGGCGAGCCGGCGAATACCCATTCTCGAATAGATGAGCGCGGAAGACGCGTACGCGAGCTGACCTACCCCGGCGACATCCTCTTTTTTGTAAACGACTCCCTGGCAAATGTACGGAAAAGGCACGATACTCCGACGCATTAGGGCCGTATTCGCGCCGGCTTGACATTACTGAGCCGCTCCCGAGTCGTTACACTTTTCTTACCCCATAAACGAAATCAGAAATGCACCTTCCGGTTTCCGCGGTCCCCCGGCAATATGATCAAAATAGGCTTGCCGAAAAGACAAAGATCGTGATCACGATCACAAGCGAGGGTGAGTAGAGATGGAAGAAGCGATACGTGCATGTGAAGAGCTGTTTCGTGTGCCGCGACGAGTCGCACGGGTAATCCTTCCGTCGATTCGTGCGCGTGATGTCAAAGCGGCGGCACCCGGCGCCGTCGCGGAGCTGCGAAAGCACACCGAAGACGATGCTCTGTCCCGCACAAGGATGATAAAACGGGTAATACATGCAAGAAGAGCATTACTAAAGCACATCGAACGGCGCGAAGGAAAACAGAGGAGAGGGTATGCGCCCGCCTGGGGCTCTGATGTCTACTATTGGGGCGACGTTGTTCCTCGGACGTTGCGTTTAGGTCAATATCTTTATTACCGCGGCGCCATCAGCCGCCGAATGCTCGACGATGCGTTGGAATGGCAAAAGCGCAAGCGCCCGATGACGGGGCAGATTGCACTTCGTTACAGGATGATTTCTCCTCGACAATTCGCGTTGCTGCTCTATATGCAAAACGAATACGCTTTGTTCGGTGAGGCGGCGAAAGCGCACGGAATTCTCGACGACAAGGAACTAAAGAAAATTTTCGAAGCGCAAAAGCGGTATCAGTGCCGCATAGGCGATTATTTTGTCCAGATGGGCGTCATCCCGAGAGAGCGTATGGACGATTATCATAATGATCTTTGCGAACATAATATGATCCACGCCGCATAAAATCCTACGACCGGCTCAGCCGGGCCGCTGGGGGGGGGGTGAAAGCCGATTTTTTTCATCAATATCGCCGCAAGACACTCGTTCGGCGGCGATACGTTCCGCCGGCTCGTTCACGCCTCACGTGACCGGGGGGATCCCGTGCTTATGAGTCGACGGTGTTTGGGTGGATACGGGTTCGTGGACGTTCCGTAAAAACCTCTTTGTCGCCGCGAAAGCGATGCCGGTTGCGGGCGATCAAACCCGCCAAGGTTCCATCGATTTTTTTTTTTGCACATTCCGTCCATGCATTAAGGTATATTCTGACAACAGAATCCGCCTAAGCCGCCGCGGAGCATTCTATCAACGGCGGTACACTACGACCCGCCTTCGATGATTTTCGGCAAAGGTTCCGCGGGGCTCCCACTTTCCCCTCTTTTACCTGCCGCTGATTTTATCAGCAAGCCGCGTGTCGATCACTTTTTACGTAAGGATTGCCATGAGCTTTTCCGACCTTGGTTTATCTGATCATATCGTCACAAGCACGACTGCCGTCGGTTACAGCATGCCGACGGAAATCCAGCATAAGACTATCCCGGCGGCTATAGCCGGACAAGACATCCTTGGATGCGCACCAACCGGCACCGGAAAGACCGCGGCCTTCGTTTTACCGATTCTGCACAATCTTAGACGCATGTGTGCCGAACAAAAGAGGGCCGGTACACCTCGCGCACTCATTCTCGCCCCTACAAGAGAATTGTCTCAGCAAATAGAGAGTGCGGCACGAAGCTACAGTATAGGATGCGGCCTTCGGACCGTATCGGTCTACGGAGGCGTGAACATCGTGCGCCAACTAAATGAGCTTAGACGCGGCGTTGATATTCTTGTCGCCACACCCGGGCGACTGCTGGATCATGTGAAACGCGAAAGTATCAACCTTTCCAGGATCGAAGTACTGGTTCTTGATGAAGCCGATCGAATGTACGACATGGGATTTATTCATGATGTACGGAAAATCGTGTCGTATTTGCCCCCACAGAGACAAACCTTACTCTTTTCGGCAACGATGTCGCGAGAAATCCGCTCACTGGTGGGCGAAATTCAAAACAAGCCTCATCAGGTAAATATCGGCGATCCCTATTCGCCGGTTGATACCGTTGAGCAGCGTTTTTACCTCGCCCCCACCAAAACAAAAAACGAGCTGCTTCTGCATATTGTGCGGACGGAGCGCCCCGAAACAATGCTCGTTTTTTCACGCACCAAACATGGCGCGGACAAGATCATGCGATTTCTTCAACGCGCGGGCGTCAAATCGGCGGTGATACATTCCAACCGTTCCCAATCGCAACGCCAACATGCCTTGGAAGGATTCAAACGTCGCCGTTACCGAATCCTGGTGGCGACCGATATTGCCGCTCGCGGTATCGACGTAGACAAGATCTCGCATGTTGTTAATTTTGATACACCGGTATTTGCCGAGGATTATATTCATCGCGTGGGAAGGACCGGACGGGCGCAAGAGCACGGTGTCGCCTTGACGTTCGTCTCGCACGATGAAGAAAAATTCAAACGAAGAATCGAAAAGCTTGTCGGTAAGCGATTTCCGCTTAAAGAGTACCCGGACTTTTCCCATCCCGCAACGCAGGTTCCCGTTTCGGCGGATTCGAGGCCGTACGCACGTACCAAAAAAGCGGCAACCGGCCGTCCGCGGAGAACAGGCGGAGGCGTCAGCAGAGAAAGACGGGCATGGACCGGGCAAACCGGATCCCGTTAAGCCAAAAGGCGGCTCTCAGAGAAAAAGCCGCCGGCGGGAACGAATTGAACGCTCGTTTCGGTCCCGCCGGCGCAGCCGCAAGAGCCTGTAAAAGCCGGTGCAATGGGACAAGCAAAGCGTAGCATAAATCAGATCCGAATCGGAGCACTATTCCCTTAGATCAAATCATGCCCATGAAGCCCTGTCATCGCCGACGAATACTTGTGGCACCCCTTGATTGGGGCTTGGGGCATGCCACGCGCTGCATACCCGTAATCGAGGAGCTGCGGATTCGAGGGTGCGACATTTTTCTGGGCGGCGAGGGGCCGGTCGTGGAAATGGTACGTTCGGAATTCCCGACCCTTCGGGTATTACCGCTTGTTAATTACAATATCTCCTATACGGCGCGAGCCGCATTTCTTGGCCTGAAGTTTCCATTCTTCGTAGCACGGGTTTTTTTGCGATCCGCGACGGAGCATCGGCAAATCGAACAACTTATCACCGACTATAAAATCGATGCAATCATCTCGGACCAGCGTTTTGGATGCTACTCGCAGATGGTGCCTTGCGCTTACATATCCCATCAATTAAGTGTCAAGATGCCGTCCGGATTCGGTGCGGTCGAGCAACTTGTTCGGCGCGGGCTGTACCATGCCGCCGACCGATATACTCAACTGTGGATACCGGATTGGCCGGGCGAAGACAATCTAACCGGTGAGTTGTCGCGTAAATACCCTCTTCCGCCGAATCATCGATTTATCGGTTTGCTGTCTCGTTTTATTCCCCAAAAAAACAACGACAAAAAGCAGGATATCGACCTACTTGTAATGCTTTCGGGGCCGGAGCCGCAGCGAACCCTTCTGGAGCGTCGGATACGCGCTCAACTTGAGCATTTTGACGGACGAGCGGTCGTTTTGCTTGGAAGGCCGGAAGAACGGGAAACCGTCAAGGGATCGATCGAATATATCCCTCACGCACCAACCGAAACAATCGCCGATTTGCTTGCGCGCGCTAAAGCGGTCGTATGCCGGGGCGGCTATTCAACCATCATGGAATTGGTATCGCTGGGCAAAAAAGCGGTGCTTATCCCGACACCCGGGCAGACCGAGCAGCAATATTTGGCGCGGTACCTGTGCACGAAAGGATATTTTGCCCATCAATCTCAAAAAGGGTTTAATCTTTCACATGCTCTCGCGGCTTTAAGCAAGATCAGTGGTCCGCCAACTCCTCCGCCGCATCGAAACACACTCAAAGACGCCATAGAAGAATTGACGGCGTAGGGCGGCGGGACGTAAGACCATACCTCGGTCCCCGGGGCTCCGTCGCATTATTCTTGGCGACCCTTGCCGGCGCCGCTTTCGTTGCGAAATCGTCGAATACTACCGTGCCGAGGCTTCATCATGTTCCCGCGTAGTAGTAGAATTCCGCTCAATGCTTTCGTCTGCCATTTTATTGGGACCAAACGAGATGCCGCTTATTCGGCCCCGGCGAGAAAGCAGAACTGCAATCGGGCGCGTTTGCGGAAAGTGACTGAGCACGATCAAGCTGATTGCCATTACCGGTACCGAAAGGATCATGCCGGTAAAGCCCCACATGGCTGCGAATAATGCCAGAGAAAGCACGATAACAAGCGGGCTAAGATTCAACCGCTTGCCCATAAGCCGCGGCTCGATAATGTTGCCGATAAGAAACTGCAGGCTAC
>WJJU01000763.1 GCA_014729595.1 Chitinivibrionales bacterium | reverse complement strand
ATTGTTAAAGCCTAAACCAATCCCCTCAAAAAAGCTTTGACGCGTTATGGAACGGAAATAGCCGGTAGAGCCAAACGGTGTTGCTACAACGACGCCGTCACCGATCAGGATGTCATCCTCCGATGTAGCGTCGATAGTAAGACGGAATCTCAGAGCATGACGAGGATCGGTGTTACGAATGATAATATCGTTGGCGGCAAGAGGGCCGGAGGCGTTGAACGCCGCCCGAAGCTTGAGGATTTCCTTTATAAGATATCTACCTTCCGCAATAATCCTAAGCATTTCGTCGATCGGTTCGTTATGGCATTTATAGCAAATAAGGCTGTCACGAACAAGAAGCTTGGGAATGCCGGGGTAGCGATGCTCCGCAAGCAAAAAGGTTCCATCCCCTCCAATGGTGATCATAAACTGCGGGAACTCGGGATCATAGGTAAATCCCCTCATTTCAGCAATGGCCTTGAGCTCCGGTACCCTTTGGGGGTTTTTGGCAAATATGGCGTAATTGGTCATGAGAAATCTGTGATTAATCGGGTTTGGGGAAGCTCGAAGGCGAACTCGGCGCCGAACGCTTGTGAAGGGGTGAGTGCGCCTCGGGGTGATGTTGCAAGAACTCTTTCGACCGCACGAACCCCGGCAACCGCGGTGAGCCGATATGCCTCCATAGTTTCCAACCGGGCAAAGGCGCTCTCTCCGTGAGGATTTGTCGCCTCGGCCCAGATTGTAGAGCGAGCTGTTTTGCGTGTATGCTCATTGGGGCCGGAGATGCGGCGGTTAACGAAACCGAGAGCCGTCGTACGAATCGCGTCAACCGCAAGCAGTCGTCTGGAAACTGACCAGGCAATACGGGCCGCGGGCGCCCAATTCCCCATAAAGTGCATGAAAACGGCTATGTCCGGAACTCCCGTCGAATGGTAAGCCGTGGACAAATCCCCCCACGTAATAGGGGTCAAATGTCCAAGGTGTCGGCGGAAATCGCTTGCGCGGTCAAGACGGGAATCGTAAGATACCAATTTCCCCTCACGGCGTACCAGTATTCCCTCATGAAGATGAGCAAGAAGGGTCTTGAGCGTACCTCGGCTAAAACCGCCAAGCCCGGAGAACGCCAGGCGCAATGTCTGAGCGTTGGGGATTTTGCCGACAACGTAAGCCGATAAGCAGTCCGTAGGCACAACATCGAATCCAACCCCCGAGATAAGCGCGATACCCTTCTTCCCGGCATGTTTATCATGTAGAAAATTCTTTTCGAATACCGGAATCTCTCCGGTTACATCCACATAATTGGTGCCGGTGTGGAGGCAGGCACGCACCATCGGCGACGCCGTATGTACAAAAGGTCCGGCCGCGTGGAATACCAACGCCACCTTGGAGCACACTTCGCGCAACCGTACCGCATCGGTAAGATCTACGCACGCATACTCAAGCCCCAAATCTTCGGCTAAAGGACGGAGTTTCCGTTCGGAACGTCCGGCAAGAAGCGGCCGATGGCCCCGTTGTACGGCCTCACGAGCCACCAGTTCGCCCGTGTAGCCATAGGCGCCGTAGATCAGCCAATCGTTTCCCCTTTTTCTCATAGTCGAATTTTGCTCCCGGGCTTGGCTATGGCTCACTGTTTCGGTTCGGAGTTCCTCCGCGGTACCGAGAAGACGCCCAATCGTCCAAAACCCACCCCCGCGTTTTTGTATAGATCATTGGCTTGAGAAAGATAGGTTTTGCGGATGAAAGAGCGGTGCGATTGTGGCATGAAGAGGATACTGGATGCCCCTCAGTGTTGGGCATAAGATATCATGAGAAGCTTCTGACAGCTTAGGGGCGGCGGTGAATTTATATTTTATCGCTCTCCGGCCGGAAAATCAGCTCAATAAATAGATATTAGCATGTTAGTGCACATACCTAAAGGTGTTAGGTCGGAATGGTATTACCCATAAATTCACTACATCCTCTTTCTGTAATGTCAAGCTTGCTGTTGGCAGTGTGCATTGTGCTTACCGGCCTCGGTTTTTTATTCGTGGTAACGGAGTTGCGGGCACGATTCGATAGAAGTTTCCTCTATTTGGGGGTCACTCTGGTTT
>WJJU01000762.1 GCA_014729595.1 Chitinivibrionales bacterium | reverse complement strand
TTATTCGAACGTTTTTATAGGATCGACAAGGCCCGAAGCAGGAAAGTGGGCGGTACGGGGCTGGGCTTGGCAATTGTAAAACATATCCTTCAGTTGCATCACGGCACGGTCGGTGTGCAAAGTGATCTCGGTACCGGATCGACCTTTACCCTATATCTGCCCAAGCGGCCCGAGAAGGAGAACGCATGAGTGAATCAACTAACGACCTCCCGGTGAAAATAGCCACACGGCATCTGGACTTTTTTTACGGTAGTGTACAGGCGCTATTCGATATCTCGATGGATATTCCCGTAAAACGTGTTACCGCCCTGATTGGGCCCTCCGGTTGCGGCAAATCAACATACTTGCGTACGCTCAACCGAATGAACGACATTGTGGGCGGCACGCGGATCAAGGGCTCGGTAACGATCGACGGTGCCGACATTTACTCGGACGGCACTGATGTGGTGTTGCTGCGCAAGCAGGTGGGGATGGTATTCCAAAAATCCAACCCATTCCCAAAGTCCATATTCGAAAATGTCGCGTTCGGGCCGCGTATTCACGGTGTGCGCAACAAAAATCGCCTTTCCGAAATAGTCGAAAAAAGCCTTCGACAATCGGCACTGTGGGATGAAGTTAAGGATCGCCTCGATAAGAATGCCTTCGGGCTGTCGGGAGGACAACAGCAGCGCCTTTGTATCGCACGCGCACTCGCCGTCGAACCGGACATCCTACTTATGGACGAGCCGGCTTCCGCGCTCGATCCACGCTCGACCGCCCGGATCGAGGACCTTATCGGTGAGCTTCGCGACAACTACACGATTGTGATCGTAACCCACAATATGCAGCAAGCGTCGCGTGTTTCCGACAATACGGCATTTTTCTTTGAAGGCAAGCTGATTGAGTACGACACAACCGAGCGAATGTTCACACAACCACAGGTAAAGCAAACCGAAGATTATATTACGGGTAGGTTCGGTTAGCATCCCGCTTCCGCGAAAAGCTTTATCGTGTAGAATAATCGGGGATGTGAACGCGGATCGAAAATTTGTTACTCCAACCGGGGAGTATGCGGTAATTGTTTGATCATACCCGGTCCGAGAACCGGCCTTTGTCATGCCCGGCGTTTCAAGCAAAGAATTCGTCACGCCGGAGAATTATCGCCCCATCCAACATAGAATAGTACTCGATGTGACGGGGGCTATAATTCGCGGTATTCTTCCGCCGAGCCGGAAAGGCGGAGACCCACGAGCAACGCATAACGACAGCAGTAGGGACGGCACACTATGACCATACTGATGCAGCGCGAATTTAACCGGCTAAAGAAGTCAATTCTTGCTCTGTCCGCACAGGTTGAGGAACATGTAAATCAGTCTGTTCAGGCGGTAATAAATCGCGACACCCTGTTGGCCCAGCGAATTATCGACCGCGACCACGAAGTTGACGCAAGAGAAATCGAAGTAGAGGAAGAATGCCTCAAAATTCTGGCCCTCCACCAGCCCGTCGCGGCCGATTTGCGGTTTATCGTATCTATTTTAAAGATCAACAACGACCTCGAGCGTGTAGGAGATCTTGCGGTAAGCATATCTAAAAATGTTATCTCTCTGTCCCGAATTACCGAACGTACACCCCCATTCGATTTGGCGGGCATGGCCGACATCGTGAGTCGAATGTTACGTAAAAGTCTCGATTCGCTGGTAAATTTGGATCAAGTTCTAGCCGAAGAGGTCAGGACTATGGATGACAGTGTCGACGAAATAAACCGGGATATGTACACCAGGGTTAAAAAGTGTATCTCGGCACATATTAATGACATCGATTTCCCATTATACTACCTGACCATCAGTAGACGCCTTGAGCGAATCGCCGACCACGCCACCAATATCGCGGAAGATGTCTTGTACATGACCAAGGGGCATATCGTCAGGCATCCAACAACCTCGCGGGACATCAGAAACCCGCTTTAATCGAACTCGATGTTCCGCGATACGCCAGGGGATATCCCCGGCGGTCCAGTCCACCTGCGAAGGGCTGCGAGGTGCGGTCGCGACGTTGCGCCCCTTGTGGCCAATATCACCGGGGATACGCCCCACGATACGGCGCCTTGCTTCCCCACCTCCTCGCTCCGTCTCGGCCGACAAAGCAGTTGGTGGGATGAGTTCTTATCTCATTACGCCGGGCGAGACATAAGCCATTCCGCGTTGTTATAGGCCTTACCCTACCACTCCCCAAAGCAGAGCGGATTTAGGCGGATGCTCGGGATGATTAGCGCATAGGCCGCCCTGAGCGGCGATTTTATTACTTTTTGCGGCGGGTCAGGTACGAGTACGAGGCGGTGACACCTGCTTGGACAGCATTTATCCGGACGCTTCTTCGAGCGATACCGGCTTGCACAAGTAGCGCTTACCATTTGCCGCTCTTCCGCATTTGCGACATACGCACGTGGGATCGGCGACGATTGAACGAAGCTTGTTAAAACGCTCGGCGTAATCGTCTTTTTTCCATTTGCAAAGGCGTTTCTCTTTTTTATCGGTCATATTCGAATCCTTAATGGTTTAATCCATTTCGGCGAAAGTACGGAGTTGTCCGGGCTGAAGAAGCCAATCCAGGCGGTAAGGCGCCCGTCGGCGGGCGATAGTGCGGGTCAGGAGGCAGGCCCCGCTTTTCTTGAGGACGATTTCAACGCGATCATCACCGGCTAACAAATATGATACCAACCGCGCAAGCCCCGGCATGTGCCCTACCAACATCATGCCCCGCTCGACCTCTTGCTCTATCACCCAATCCCGAGTTTTGGCGACCGGTACGCCTGGTTTGAGCAAATCACTCGGCGCCACTTCGCTATCACAACCCAACTCGGTGGCGGCAATTTGGGCCGTTTCCCATGCTCGCGGCAACGGGCTGGAGACCACGCGCCCCGGAGAACACTTCATCATTTTAAGTCCACGGACCGCCGCGCGGGTCTTACGTATTCCCGCCCTGGACAGTCGTCTGTCAAAATCGGTCTCCGCCCCTTCTTCACCAAGTTCAACGGCTATACCGTGGCGAAGTACGTACAGTTCCATACGGCACATCCTTCATAGTGCAGGTAGTCGGTATTCGGTATCACACCGGCCGCACCGGGCATTTCGAGTGCCTCGCTGACCGGCGTGGTCGATGTACCCCCAAGAAACCGCAAAATCATCCATTTCGATAATGATTGTCCCTTCCGTCGTCAAAATATCGATCAGTTGTCCTTTGTGCCGTCTTGCACCGGCATTTCGGTACTTACCGTCGGCCATTATCCCGCAAAGCCTTAGATTTGTTTCCTTAGTGACCCATTGCAGTCTCATTCAGCTTACGCTCTATCTCATCTCTTTTCTTTTCATCACTCAGTGCGGCCCACTCTTCGCGAAAACTCTTTACCCACCGCTTGCGGTGCTTACGAACCATCGCATCCAATTCAGCGGGAACTTCAACCTTGCTTTTGCTCATTCTTTTTTTGAAGACGTACGTATCGTGCAACTCACCCAGCGCATGGGTAACCGCATGCAATCGTCGGACCAGCTCACCAAATATTTCATCGGAAAGGGGATGAGCAAATTCGGCCCAATAGCGACCTTTTCGAACGGCACGCCGAAGCGCATGAAGTTGCTTATCGTTATCGGTCGCCTCGGCGAGCGAGCTGCGTTTCATGATCTGTTTCATTTCTTCACGCAACATGGATGCGGCATGAGCTTCGGCAGGGATTGTGTCACGAGTATCGCGTATACGCTGAGGGAACAAAACCCGCGCCGTCCAACTGCAGGCATGAATAGTCCTCCTCCATTCATCGCTCCTCAGGATAGCCTTGAGCTTTTGCGCTTTTCGCTCCCGTCGCTCCCATTCCTGCGCTACATAGGTATTCCATACAGCTTTGTCGGGCATGGTTTCAACCACTTTCGGCTTTCGCAGGAACGCGTTCCAGACATCGGCGTCACGGGGGGAGCCAAGTCCATGAAGTAAACCCGCAAGGTACGAATCAAGCCGCTCAGGCAAAGCCATACCATTCAGTAACGGACCGCAAAATGCCAGAGCCGCTCTAAATCGACGCACGGCTACCCGCAAATCATGCAACGCCCGCGGGTCTTCCGACAACAGCATCTGCTCTCTGCAGTCAATAACGGTTCGCCGAAGCGCGAACAGCAATCGCTGAACGTTGCGTAGTATAGTCTCGCCCGGAATGATTACGTTTTCGAACGCCGCCCCCCTTTCTTCGGGTACCATGCCTCGAAAAGAAATTCCCGTGGGGAACACCTTACGCCACAAATCCGCCTTGACGTCGGCGCGGGATGCATTGCCTCCGTACCAGCCGGAGTGGACACTTACTACAAAGGTGTCATTGCGCCTGCGCACCGAGCTTATGGTTGCATCCTGAATATGGCTATGATCAAGCCCGTCGGCAATCCGCAAATAAGCCGCCAGCCGGTAGGCGCGTTCCCGGCTGTTGAGATTTTGAATAAATGCGTTGGCGGCCGCATGTTCGAATTTCCGGCGGTGCAATAGAACCGTACCCGCAACCACCGCACGTTCATCATCGGTGAACCCCTCCAAGCCCCGTGTGAGGATCAACTGCGCGCCCATCCAACCATGATTTGGCGGATCGAGACGATAGCCGACATCGTGAAGTCGGCACGAAGCTTCGAGCAATCTTCGCTCTTCCTTGGGAATCGCCAACACTCGGTGAGTTCGATCGAACAGCACGCGCGCCATGTTTGTCACCTGATCCGTGTGCGTACGCTCATCTCCATACTGTATTCGCAGTTCTTTTACCGCCAAAGCCATGCTCATTACCCTCTCGTGCCGCCCTTTCGTCGATTGCGGGCGCGGTATGGTTCCAAAATACTGGGGGATTGTTGATGCCGCTTAGCCGCGGCTTCGCAGGCAAGTTCGTAGAGAACTTTTTGACTTCGCACCTGCCGTCGTTTGCTTTTAGCGTGTTGCCGAACATATTGCCCGTCGGATGTCAAGCGATGACTCTTCATATTGTCGCGAAAGTACACCTCGAGCATACGAATGAGAGAATCGCGAGCCGCGGTGTCGGGAATTGGTACCATAAGCTCCACCCGCTTGAGAAGATTTCTGGGCATCCAATCGGCACTGGAGATATACACTCTCCGCTCACCACCGTGATGAAAATGGAAAATTCGGCTATGCTCCAAGAAGCGATCGATAATGCTGATGACGGTAATATTGTCACTGAGTCCGGGTACACCGGGGCGCAGACAACAAATGCCACGCACATTAAGCTGTATTTTCACCCCCGCCTGCGATGCATTATACAACGCTCGTATAACCTTTGGTTCAATCAATGAATTCATCTTGGCCATAATCACGGCTTTCTGGCCTTGGCGCTTTCTTTGAGCCTCGGCATCGATAAGATCGACAATTTCTTCGCGCATGCCGACCGGCGCCGCCACAAGCTGACGAAACTGCAGGAGCTGCGAATAGCCGGTAACGGCGTTGAAAAATGCCGAAGCATCCACACCCAAATTCTCTTCGCAACTCATGTACCCGACATCGCTGTATAATCTCGCGGTCTTTTCGTTGTAGTTACCGGTGCCAAAATGTACATAGCGTACGATGCCGTGCGGCTCCCGACGGACAATCACACAAGCTTTGGCGTGCGTTTTAAGACCTCTTACCCCGTATACCACATGAACACCGGCCTGCTCAAGTCTTCGCGCCCACTCAATATTTCGCTCTTCATCGAACCGGGCGCGCAATTCCAAAACTACGGTGACATACTTACCGTACCGAGCCGCCCGTTCCAGAGCCGCCACGATAGGACTGCTGCTGCTGGTACGGTAAAGAATCTGCTTTATCGCCAGCACGTCGTCGTCGTCCGCGGCCTCTTCAATCAATCGCACTACCGGCTCGAAGCTTTCGTAAGGGTGCGAAAGGAGCACATTGCTCTTGGACAACACCTCGAACATCGACTTTGCGGGATCGACCGACGGTGAGGGCTGCGGCGACCAAGGTTCATACCTCAGCTCCTCGAATCCGTCCACCGAGGCCAAGGCTCTAAACGCCGCCAAATCAAGGGGACCCGGAATACGATAGATGTCCCGTTCGCTCACATTCAAGAGTTCTCTGAGGAATTTGCGGAGCTTTGCGGAGATTTTTGCCTCCACCTCCAGTCGCACACAATGGCTCTCTTTGCGTGCATCGAGCACCTCTACCATTTCGGTAAGAAGGTCGGGAGCCGAGTCTTCCCGTACCGGCAAGTCGGCGTTGCGAGTCATCCTGAAAGCAACGGTTTCGACGATGGTTTCACCCGGAAAGAGGCGTTCCACATGCATCGCCACCTCATCTTCCAGATGCATATAGCGGTAACCGCCGTCGGAAGGAAGCGGGAGAAAGCGCGGCAAGTGCATGCCGAGAGGAATGATCGCAAACCGTTCCTTTCGTCGGCCCGTTTTGATACGGACCGCCAAATACGGGCGGAGGTTTCCCAGCAGAGGACGATGGGCGGCAATATCGACGGCCGTGGGCGCCAAAATCGGATACACCTCTCCATCGAAATGATGCGCCACATGCCGCCGCTGCCCCCCGTCAAGCTGCTCCGGCTGCAGCCGCTCAATCCCGGCTTGCCGCAATGCGGGTGCCAGTTGCTCCGACCAGCAGGCATATTGAGCCTGCACCATACTTCGAACGCGGGCGCCGATTAGTTGGAGCTGCTTGCTTGGAGAAAGCCCGGCACTGTCGCGCTTATGTATGCCTTCCTGAACCAGGCTTTGCAATCCCCCGACACGCACCATAAAAAACTCATCGAGATTTGACCCGGTTATCGATAGAAAATTGAGCCGCTCCAAAAGAGGTACGCCCGCGTCTTCGGCTTCACCCAAGACACGCTGATTAAACTCAAGCCAACTCAACTCGCGATTCAAAAAATCGGCCATCAATAACCTCCTCCAAGCCGCCGGTCGGGGCGGAAGATTAAAAATCAATAAACAATTATCATAACTGACTACTCAAGGTCCCCTCGACGTTTTACTTCATGGTGACTTGGAATCACTCTTTCCCCCTAAAAGCATTGCCGTCGAGGTAACCCTTACGAGTAGGATCAGATCACCGCTCCGCTTTTTCGCCTCTCCCCCCGCAAAGACGGGCATTGCTTTTCTCAATTTCCCGTCTATTTTTTCTCCTTTAACCAATCCCCCCTTCCCTGCCCGCGAAGAAAGGGTTAGGCGGTGAACGAAAGAGCGATTTTCTTAGTTCGCAAAGCCGGCCCCGACACCAATGTGTAAAGCGGCATCGACCAATTGCCGCGCACGGCGGTATGAGTCGTTCCGCCACCGCGTTTTAGGGCTGAGCCGATGGTAGCGGCGGCCGCGTGAAGCGACACATCAGGCTCGGTTGAAAAATCGAAAACCCCGGCACCGCATAGAGTCCGCGCCACTTTTGTTGCGCAATCGTTACACACAGCTTCTATTCGCGCCGTCGTCACTTCCGTTCCGGGGCGTAACGCGGACAATTACTTCGGGATCATCCCCTTGTGTCCCCTCGTGCCGTCGGGCCTCGGCGGCACTGCCAACCATCCACCGATAGACTATCGCCATTCATAAGACCGGGCACTAGGTCGCCCGCCCCTTACGAAGAACGACATCTCGGCCGTAAACCATTCCGAACAAATCGCTTTTCCGTTCCACCGCAACCTGCTCGAGTGTCAAGTCGGCAACGTTGCGCACCGTTAAAATCAATCGGCGAGGTTCTACGGTAATCTCGAGGCTATGCACACGTTGCGTCGCGCTTCGATCGAGGGCGTCGGCCACCCTGAGGATCGCCGCCATTTTCAAAACCTCGATGCGGCTTTCTCTGTCGAGCGTTCCATACCCCTCGTGAGTGGGCTGCGGCATGGCTCTTCGGTGGTAACGAGCCACTAAGCCGGTCTGAAGGACATCCTTGGGCCCCAAACCAAACAGATTGCTGTTACGTATCAAATACAAAGAATGCTTATGGTGACTTCGTGTACCGACATACAAGCCGATTTCGTGCAGCAACCCAGCGGTCTTCAGAAGGACCTCGTGACGGGGACCTAATCCGTGTTCTTCGGACATCGCCCCAAAAATCCGCAGAGCCAGCCCCGCCACATGCTCGGCGTGGCGCTGATCAAAATTATACTTTCGGCCCAATTCCAACGCCGAACTGATAATTTGTTCACGGAATTCTTCGGACCATCGCCGTTCCCCGGCCATTTCCGACAGAACACCGTCGCGCATCGAAATGGGCGTCACATATATGTTTTTTATTCCCAACGCCGTCGCTAATCGTACATTGGTGAGTAGAGCCGGTCCCAGCGTTTCGGCATCGGTATAGGACAGTCGATACTGCTTGACCAGAGAATCGGCCGACTCTCTGATGATCCGTTTCGACAAGCGGCTCAGCGAGCTTACCGGAAGACGAGCCAACACACGACGATTCCACTCCGGCAACAATTCGGCCGCCGCGAATCGCAAGTCGCCCCCCAATGCAAGCAGTTTCGGCTGTCCTTCAAAATTGACCATGCGCCGGACCGTCGAAATGGTTCTGTGTATCTGCGTTTCGAAAAGGTCCAAATGTTCGATGTCGGGTCTGCTGTATTCCTCGAGCGCTCCCAGCATGCGGAATGATCCCAACCTGAAGGAATACGAGGAAATAACACGGCCGTTGCGCACAACCAACATCTCCGTGCTTCCGCCGCCGACTTCGACGATAAGCGTAAGCTTATGCCCGTCCTTTTGAGGGGCGTCCAGATACGGCTTTGCACTGAGAAACATAAAACGGTTCTCTTCCGCTTCATCCATTATTTCCACGGCGATGCCCGTAGCGATATAAATCCGATCGATAAAGGCATCACGATTGGATGCCTCGCGAACGGCGCTGGTGGCAACGGCACGAACCCGCCCGCCGGGCCGATCAAGCCGGTACTCCCGAAGAACGCGCAAGAATCCACGAAGCGCCGCGACACACTCCTCAATGGTTGCTTGATCGATAGAGCCTCTCGTGAAGGTGCATTTGCCGAGGTTAACGGGCATTTGCAGTGATTCGAGCGGATGAAGCACCCCCGACTCGTCAGCCTGCGCAACCAGCATGCGCACCGACGTGCTTCCGATATCGATTACGGCCAGTGGCTCAGAACCCTCATGACCGACCGGAACCGGACTCGATTTACGTTGTCTCGACGTAGTCTTCACCTTTTGGCCCCCTTTACCGTGGTCTGCGCCCACGCCGCCGCACCGCGCACCCCCGCATCATCACCCAACTTGGCCGTTACTACTTCATACTGGTCACGAAAGCCGGGCATGACACGAGAGCGTGCTGATCGACTCACTTCTTCGAGAATAAGTTCCGGCATCGCTTCCACCATACCACCTCCGAGAACGACGATGTCGGGAAGCATAAGATTTACGGCTGTGGCTACTCCAACGCCGATCCATCGCGCCGCCTCACGCACAATTTTCTCTACAACGGTATCCCCCGCCTCAATAGCGGTCCCCAGGGCCCCACTGCGGATATTCTGAAGGTCCATGCCCGCCGCATCAACAAGATTCGGCGCCTCCCCGCGCATACCCGCCAATGCAGCCGCCGCGGATACCGCCAGACGACTCGACACCGCCTCAAGACACCCTCGGCGACCACACCCGCACAATGGCCCATCCGGTAGCACCTGAATATGCCCTATCTCGAAACAAGAGTTCTTTCTACCGCGAATAATCATCCCTTCATATACACAACCGCCCCCCAGGCCCGTTCCCGGAAAAAGCCCTACGGCACAGCGAGAACCCTGAGCGCCCCCCGCCACATACTCACCATAAAGGCCGATATCGACATCATTGGCAAGAATTACCGGACACTTGAACTCCTTCTCGAGCATCGCTTTAATGCCTACGTTGCTGAAACCAAGATTTGGAGCACTAATTATTACGCCGGCGTCCAAATCCAAAGGGCCGGGACAACCGATACCAATGCCCGCAACCGCTTGGGGCGCAACATCTGCTTTGTCAAGACATTGCTTAATAAGCTTGGCTATCCGCTGAAGTACAACCCCGGCGCCTTCGGACGCCTTTGTTTTCTTACGTGCGCGACTGACCGGGGCGAAACGTTCATCGTAAACCACGGCCATCATCTTGGTTCCACCAAGATCAAACCCAACCCAATATCGTTCGCCTTTCTTCGTTGCCATCAAACACTTCTCCCGTCGGCCAAGCCGAATTAGCAAAGATAAAAATCAAAGATCAAAGCACAAATGCCGCCGAAATCCGATTGCGGAAGCCGCTGTAGAAGAGGTAAAGCAAGCGGGACGATCCCCCAGAAAATGCATTGTGCTCAGCGATTGCGAGGAAAATATTCATATTTTATTAGAAGGAGGTTAGCATACGACGGTGTTCACTCATACTGCAAGCCCCGTCGCCATACCCCAAGCACCACCCGCATTGCTGAAATTCATGCCCAAAAAATCGATTCTTAGCGTTCTTTTGATGATATTTACCGCAAGGTATACGAACTCAAAGCCACAACATTGTCGGTTACCCATAATCGAATCGCCTTGTACAGACTCAACTTATGTATCCGCAACGATTTATATTGTTTATGCGGCTTAAGAACCGCTTTGGCGGAGGACCATGCCGTCCAATTCGACCCAAGAATGGTAAACCATGATTCTTGCAATAATGATCATAATGCTGGTCGGCGCATTCATTCTGCTCTACCACGTAACACTGGAGATCAATAAGATGGATACCGCCATTCACAGGCTCGCCGAAAGCGTCAGGATACACCATGAACGTCGTTCAAGCACTCGCATTGATTAATAAATGTGTTCGCGGCTTGAGTGCCTATCATTTGGAGCCCGAGCAGCCGCGAATAAAACTCAATCAGAACGAAAATCCATTCGATTGGCCGGAACCGCTCAAACGAGAGATTCTCGATTTTTGCTTGCACAGGCCCTGGAATCGCTACCCGGATTTCGTACCCGCCCAGCTTAAAGAAACGCTGGCGAGTTATACGGGACTTTCGGCCGCCAACATCATTGTCGGCAACGGCTCCAACGAGATGCTCCTCGTCTTGCTTATCGCGCTTTCGCAAGACGGCGGTGCGGTAATTATTAATCAACCCACGTTTACGGTTTATAGCTTACTGGCCAATGGTCTGAATCGCCCAATCAAGTCGATATGGCTGACACCGGAGCCGGCTTTTGACGTAGAGGCGCTTTGTCGGGCGGCTTCGGAGAATCAGGGCGCCGTCATGATTCTATGCTCGCCCAACAATCCAACCGGCAACAGTCTTAGCGAAAAAGATTTGCGCGAACTATTAGCGGTACACCAAGGTTTTCTGCTCCTTGATCAGGCTTATGTGGAATTCGGCGGCTATAATGCCGTTCCATTATTGAAAGAGCATCCGAATCTTATCATTACCCGAACTTTTTCGAAAGCCATAGGCGGCGCGGGACTCAGACTTGGCTATCTTCTCGGTACCGCCGAAGTAGTGGCGGAACTCAATAAGATAAAACTGCCCTACAATATAAACTTCTTATCGGATCATATAGCCACTGAACTGCTTAACCATCGTACGTTAATCGAGGAACGGGTGGCGGAGATTGCCGAGCGACGTGACAACCTCTATGCATTCTTGAAAACGTTACCGCTTACCAACGTCTACCCAAGCGCAGCCAATTTCATATTGATTCGTTACAAAAAAAAGGACGACCTTTTCGGCTTTTTGCGAAACAAAGGAATACTTCTCCGTGATGTATCCGGCTATCCGACCCTCGAAGGTTGTCTGCGGGTCAGTGTGGGAACCGCCGACGAGGATAAAGCGCTCCAAAATGCTTTGAGCGAATATTTCAGATAGAGCGGTGGTTACATACCACGCCCACCGGATTGTGACTCTATTTGATTCCACAAAGCGTCGATCCGAACTATGATAATCGGACGGCTTGTTGTGGATTGCTGATTGCAAAAGCGGGGATTTTTTTTGGGGTGGGCATTGGCCGAGGCATTTAGCGAAATAAACATTTGCATTAATAGTTGGAGTCTATACGGATGAAACGCAAGGCACAGGTGAGCCGCCGCACAAATGAAACCGACATATCGCTCAACCTTGTTGTCGAGGGGACCGGGAACTCAAAGGTGGAGAGCGGCAACGGTTTTATGGATCACATGCTTACGCTCTTTGCAAAACACGGCCGCTTTGAGTTGGAGCTTACGTGCAAAGGTGATACGAATGTTGATTTTCATCACAGTGCCGAAGATATTGGAATATGCCTGGGACAGGCGGTGGCAAAAGCGGTAGGTGCGGGAAAGGGTATTATTCGCTACGGTTGGGCATACGTTCCCATGGACGAATCGCTTGGCCGAGTGTGTATTGATCTGTGCGGGCGTCCCAATCTCGTGTATGCAGTCGAGTTGCGTGACCGCACGGTCGGTACGTTCGACTGTGATCTTGCCGAGGATTTTTTCAAGGCATTCGCCGATAATGCCCGCTTGACTATGCATGTTGACCTCCTTCGTGGAAGAAACAGTCACCACTCTCTGGAGGCGCTATTTAAGGCCGCCGGACGTGCTCTCGACGGCGCGCTTCGAATCGACCCCGCCGCCGCGGATATGATACCCTCCACCAAGGGGATTATTTGAAACAATTCAATCCGAGGGAGCTTTCCTTAGGGTTACCTGGAGAACGGTGGGCTCGTTATGTTACCTTGTAGTATTTTTATCTTGTACACTGGTTTACTTTGTTATAGAATAGATAGAAACATGCGACCGGTGCGATACTTTTCCTGCCCAGCTCACACGAACGAATAGAAACACGAGGAGGCTCCATGTCATATAGGAACTGGCTCGTTGCCGTAATTGTCCTCACTGCGATTCTCGCCGGTTGCGGCAAAAAAGAAAAGAAAGCGGAAGAAAACTCGCCTTTTCCCGAGCAAACCGAAACCGCCGAAGTCGCTTCCGCCGATACGGGAGACATATTCGACGAGTTTTACGAAGATGTAGAGACGGAAACCGATACTCAATCTGAAAGTTGGGAGGAGCCGGCACCCAGAGAAACGTTCTCTACCGAGGAATCCTATTCTGAAGATTCCTATTCAACGACCGACGATTTTGAGTACACACCACAATTTGTTACCGACGGGCGGTACGTCGTGCAAGTCTCCTGCGTGGGGCCTCGTCCCATTGCGGAAGCTCAAGTGCGCAAGCTCGAAAACATGGGCTATCCGGCCTACATAGCCGAAGTGGAGAGTCCGACGCCGGAATTGCTCGGGACCTATTACCGAATTCGCATCGGAGGCTTTTCGGCGGTATCCGATGCAAAAGAATTCGGCGAACAGGCGATGATTCCCGCCGGTTACAATTACTGGGTCGACAACCGCTCTAATGACAATATCGGTATGGGCGGCTACGGTTTAGGTGAAGGGACCGCCGGCGAATACAACAGCTCTTACGAGTCCCAAAGCAATTACGGGTACTCTTCCGAGTACGGCGGCGACTATGAATCAAGTTCCACTACTGAAGGTTCCACCGGCTGGGATCAATCCTCAACAACCCCGCAGGCGACCCCGGCCTCTACATCCGAAAGCAGTTGGGGCGAAGAGCCCGCGGCAACACCGGCCGAGACAACTACCCCGGTAGCCGAAGACAATAGCTGGGGTGAAACTACGCCCGGCGCAACGGAAGAGTCGACAGAGGATGCCGCCGGCGAAACCAGTCCCGCCACCGAAGAAAGCGGCGATCAATGGGATGACTGGGGCGACGACTGGTAATTGCGTCGGCGCACCGTATGTCTATAGCTGTCGTTTTGGGATCTACCTTACTTTGTTCCCCCCGGTTACTTCGCGTGCTTCAGTGACCGGGGGGAACAAAGTAGCTTAGATGATCGCATCGCCCCTAAACCGAACCGCCCGGGGATCATCTCGATTGCCGCAAGCTCTGAGGGCGGTGATCCCGCTTTGGGGGATTGAAGTACTCAAGCTACTCAAGATACTTAAAGCGCTACGGGTAATCGAGATGTAAGGGTTCTCGGAATTCGAATTTAACAAATAGCATTCATTCTGAGCAGACGCTTGAGGAGTGACGTCGCATTTCACCGATACAACGCCTCTATTTCGACACAAAAACCCTCGGCTTGCATCATACACACACAGATAAAGATTTCACGCTCCGCTCATTTTCATTGCATTTCTTTAGTCCCACTCATCGTGGGCGAACACTTGTGGGGAGGCAGTCCTTTGAAGCGGTGCAAACCGGGCAAGCACTTAGCCCATGCATGAAAAGAAAATGAACAAACGAATTCATCTATGCAATCTTGGCTGCAGCAAGAATATTGTCGACGGCGAGCGGATAGCGGCTTATCTGCAAGAATCCGATTTTGAGTTGGTCGAATCTCCCGGTGATGCCCAAATTATCATTGTCAACACCTGCGCTTTCATTCGCGAGGCCAAGGAAGAAGCCATCGAGACAATCATCGAAATGGCACGCTTCAAAGAGGCCGGCACGTGTGAGCTTATAGCCGTAGCCGGCTGTTTCGCCGAACGCTATCGCCGCGAGGCCGCCCAAGACCTCCCCGAGGTGGATATCTGGATGGGTATTGGGGACTGGCCCGAAGTGCTTCGGAAGCATCTGCATACTCATGGAAAACCGGGATACCATCGCCATTTGACCGGCTCTGGTGGTACGCAATACCTGAAAATTTCCGACGGATGCTCCCACCGATGCGCGTTCTGTGCAATCCCCGCCATTCGAGGTCCTTTTGCCAGTCGTCCTCTCGCGGAAATCGTGGAAGAAGCTCAGTGGCTTCAGAATCAAGGGGTCAATGAGTGCATTCTGGTATCACAGGATACCTCTTTTTATGGCCGAGACTCAGAAACAACGTTGGTACGACTGCTCGAAACCCTTTTAGCGAACACGTCCTTTCCATGGATACGCATGATGTACCTTCATCCGCGGTTCATTACCGACGATCTCCTTAGTTTGGTGGGAGCGGAACAGCGGCTATGCTCATATTTTGACATCCCACTTCAGCATATCGCGGATCCCATCCTCTCCGCAATGCGAAGGCGGCCGCACTCAAAAGAAACGTATAGACTTGTCGAACGTATACGTAGGCACGTGCCGGACGCCGCATTGCGTACTTCATTCATAATCGGTTTTCCGGGCGAAACCAAATCACATTTCGAAAAACTGCTCCATTTTGTTGAGTGGGCTCGCTTCGAAAAAGTCGGTGTGTTCCCTTTTTCGCCCGAAGAGGATACACCGGCTTATACCATGCGCCCTCGTCCACGCACAGCCACCGTGGAACGTCGTTGTGACACGCTCATGACCATCCAGCGAGAAATAAGCCGCGAGATAAATGAGGATCGTGTAGGCACAACTATTCCCGTTATCATCGATGAGGTTTCTGAAGATCCGGACTATAATTTTATGGGTCGAACGCAATGGGATGCCCCCGAAATCGACGGCAACGTGTACGTGCTCGACGGCAGCTTTTCTCCCGGATCGATTGGATCTCTGCGAATTGTCGATGCAAGCGACTACGACCTGTTCGCGCAAACCGAAGCATAGTGTATCGGTAACAGATACCGTATGCTTCAGACGAAAAGCCGCCGGATCTACTACACCGGCGATGCTTATGAGAAAACCGAGAGAGGCCTGATCGGCCGTATTTTTTCCGCGGGTCCGGCCGGCGATGTCACGAATATTTCTGTCGGTAATACTTCCGGCGATCTTTTTCTCGGCGGCTTCGAGTTGGTTTCTTTCCATCCCTATCATATCTTCTTCATTCAAGATTTTATCTTTTTTTGGGGTTGCACTCGACTTTACCCCTTTCCACTAATCATTTTCAATTATTGTCCCGCTTAAGGTCACCGACGGCGGGAGCCGGAATTTTTTGTTCCGCGGTTGCATTTGTGCGACCGATGAAGGCGTAGCGCCTTTTCCCGGAGGCGTAGCTTTCACTACCAACGCATTGCCTATGAGGAGCGAATCGTATGAGCACGGTCGATCGCGCGCTGGGTGTCTGTCTCGGTGCGGAAAACATTAAAATCGTCGTCCTGGAGGCCCACGATGGCCATATTCGCGTTGCGCTGACGGCGGTACGTGAACACCTTAGTGATCCGCGGAAAGTGTGCGAAAACCTCCTTAGCGAAACGGGGCCGGTTCAATACGGACTGGTATCCGGTCGCTCGGTCCAGAGCGGCACCGACATCCCCTCCATCGATGAACCGCGGGCCACAGAGGAAGCCCTTCGTTTCCTTCGTACCGAACGCCAATACACTACGCCCTACACCGCACTCGTGAGTCTTGGCGCCGAAACATTTATCGCCTACGGGCTTTCTTCCGACGGCACGATTGAGCGCGTTGAAGCCGGTAGCAAATGCGCCTCGGGAACAGGAGCATTTTATCGGCAGCAACTCGGTCGCATGGAGGTCGATATCGAAGAGGCGACCAGCCTGGCGGGGCAAAGCGAACCGCACCTTGTTTCCGGGCGCTGTTCGGTGTTCTGCAAAAGTGACTGCACCCATGCCTTGAATGTCGGCGTACCGATTGGCCAAATAACGGCCGGTCTCTGTGCTATGATGGCCGACAAGGTTGCCGACTTGCTCGTACATCTAAAAACCGACAACCTGCTACTTTGCGGCGGTGTTGCTCGTAACGAGGTGATTGTAGAACATCTTCGCCGTCGCTTCGGCTCGGTCACGGTTCCGGAACACGCCGAAGCTTTTGAAGCGCTGGGGGCCGCCTATTATGCGCTGCGCAACAAAATTTCTTGGGAGCGTGGACGTGGGGCTCTGGGAGAACGGCGACATGCCTCCTTTGATTCTCTTCCCCCACTAAAAGACGCCGGGGACCGTGTGCGATTTGAGACCGCCTCCAAAGGCAAAGCAAAGCCCGGGGACACCTGTATAGTGGGTCTCGATGTTGGATCGACTACAACGAAGGCGGTAGTGGTGCGTGTTGAAGACAGCGCGGTTCTAGCATCGGTGTATCTGCGCACCAACGGCGATCCCGTCTCCGCCTCTCGCCGCTGTTATGCCGGCTTGCGGGAGCAATTAGGTATAACCGTGAATATCGTCGGCCTTGGAGTGACCGGCTCCGGCCGCCAAATTGCCGGATTGCATGCCGGAACCGATTGCATTATCAACGAAATAATCGCTCACGCCACCGGCGCGGCATTCTACGACCCGCAGGTGGACACCATATATGAGATCGGGGGACAAGATGCAAAGTACACATACTTTGTTAATGGTGTCCCAGCCGATTACGCTATGAACGAAGCGTGCTCGGCGGGAACCGGGTCGTTCCTTGAGGAAGCGGCGAACGAGAGCCTGGGGCTTGTTTATACGGAGATCGAGAGTACCGCACTCAAGGCATCGCATCCCCCCAATTTCAACGATCAATGCGCCGCTTTCATCGGCTCCGACATCAAGACCGCCATTCACGACGGTCTACGGCGGGAAGATATCGCGGCCGGTCTGGTGTATTCCATATGTATGAATTATGTCAACCGTGTACGGGGGCAACGACCAACGGGAGGAAAAGTGTTTATGCAGGGGGGCGTATGCTACAACAAGGCGGTTCCCTTGGCTATGGCGACACTGATCGATCGCGATATTATCGTGCCTCCCGATCCGGGTATGGTCGGGGCATTCGGCGTAGCCCTCGAACTGCGTGAGCGTCAGGAACAGGGAGTTCTGGAACAACGCCGCTTTGACCTCGATGAGCTGGCTCAAAGAGAAATCGAGTATGGAACTCCCTTTGAATGCAAGGGCGGCAAAGAAAAATGCGATCGGCGTTGCCAAATCGCTCGATTGCGCATAGAGGATAAATGGTACCCCTTCGGCGGTGCGTGCAACCGCTACTACAACTTGGTCCACCACCTTCGTTGCGACACCGCCGAACTGGATTTTGTGGCTCAACGGCAACGAGCCGTCCATGAAACGTTCGCTTCGTCCACACCTTCCAAGACCGGTCCTCGCGTCGGCATTCTCCGGTCGTATCTCACGCATACATTTTACCCGCTCTATTCACATTTTTTCGCCGAATTGGGTTGTACTGTTGTGCCGTCGGACCATATTAACGGCGAGGGCATGCGCCGCGCGCAATCATCATTGTGTTTTCCGGCCGAGATAGCGCATGGAAGTATGGCCGATCTGTTGAGCAAGAATCCCGACTACATTTTCATGCCGACCGTTATCGAGCTATTCGTCGAAAACGGCCCGGAACCTCGTCGTGAGCACCAGTCCACTTGTCAAATTCTTCAAGCCGAGCCCTACTACCTTAAAAGTGCGTTCAAGGATCAGCTTGCCGGACGAAGGTTGCTCACCCCCGCTTTTGATTTTTCGATGGGAATGGATACGCAGGCCGACGTCTTTGCGCAATTAGGCAAAGAAATGGGGTATTCCGAAACCGAAGCACGAAAAGCATACAAGACCGCCGTCGAAAAGCAAATGCGGTTCGAGCGTCGGCTCAAAGAAATGGGCGCCGCAAATCTAAAACAATTG
>WJJU01000761.1 GCA_014729595.1 Chitinivibrionales bacterium | reverse complement strand
GGGTGTCTACTCAGAGATTGTTCCGTGCGAAACGGATCTTGGAGTGCCGACCGATTACAAAGGCGTCATTTTGTCGGGCGGGCCGCATAGCGTACTGGATTCCGACAGCCCCGAGGTTTCAAAGGAAATTTTCGAACTTGGGGTGCCCATACTCGGCCTCTGCTACGGACATCAATTGATTGCAAAGATGTTGGGCGGCTCCATTGCGAGAGGGGATATTTGCGAGTATGGCAGTGCGAGGCTTTCGGTTGTTCGTCCCAACGAGCTGCTGGAGGGGCTTGGAGAAGATGAGCGGATTTGGATGAGCCACGGCGATACGGTTATTTCGTTGCCCGAGGGGTTCGAGGTATTCGGTTCTACCGACAATTGTATCAACGCCGCCGTCGGAGATCCTCGACGCAAAGTTTTCGGCCTTCAGTTTCATCCGGAGGTCACCGATACGCCGAACGGCATGAAAATTCTCGATAATTTTCTCAATATGTGCGGCTGCCGACGGCAGTGGAATGCCGAAGCGTTTTTTAGAGAAATCCGCGATCAAATTATACGGACATGCGCCGGGCGGAAAGTGTTCTTGCTGGTATCGGGGGGAGTGGACTCCGCGGTTGCCTTCTCATTGCTCAACGAAGCGCTTGGGGCTGATCGTGTGTTGGGGCTTCATATCGATAACGGCCTCATGCGGTTGGGCGAGTCCGAAGAAATAATGTCGTACATGAAAGAACACGGATTCAGTAATCTACACGTGATCGATGCCGGTGAGCGCTTTCTGGAACGTCTTGAACGAGTAGCGGATCCCGAAGAAAAGCGCAAGATAATCGGGGCCACGTTTTTGGAGGCGAAGGAACAGGCGTTACGCGAACGAGGGCTCAAGGGTGATGAGTGGCTGCTTGGTCAAGGTACAATTTATCCGGATACGATCGAAAGCGCGGGTACGAAGCATGCTGATCGCATAAAAACCCATCATAATCGAGTTGATGTGGTACTCGAGCTTATTGAACAAGGCCTTGTTGTCGAGCCGCTTGCGCAGCTCTATAAAGATGAGGTCCGGACGCTGGGGGAAACCCTGGGTCTTCCGCGGACGCTCCTGTGGCGTCACCCGTTTCCCGGGCCCGGTTTGGGGGTACGGGTTTTGTGCTCCGACGGGGCGGAGGAGCCGGTTGAGCGAACCGTTGTGCGCGACGTCGCCGACCGTGCGTCGGTTGCGGGCTACGAGTCGACCGTTTTGCCGGTTCGCAGTGTCGGAGTGCAGGGCGACGGTCGAACCTACGCGCATCCCGCCCTGCTGCTGGGACCTCGAGACTGGCCGGTACTTGAACGCTTATCTACGGAACTGACCAACAGCGTTGCGGGGATTAATCGTGTGGTTTACGGACTCGATGTGTCGGGTTCAACGGAATACGAATTGGTCGAGGCGTATTTGACCGGGGAACGACTTGACAAGCTACGCCTTGTTGATCACCTGGTGACGAATGCCCTCCGGGAAACCGGAGAATACGAAGCGATTTGGCAGATGCCCGTCGTGTTGCTCCCTCTTGTTAACAAAGACGGCGGTGAGTGCGTGGTTCTTCGTCCAATCAGGTCGCAAGAGGCGATGACCGTACGGTTTGTGCCATTAAGTCAATTTGCGCTCGATTCGATTATACGCGGCGTTCGCGAAATCGAAGGCGTCGGAGACATATTTCTGGATATTACCCACAAACCTCCGGGGACCATCGAATGGGAATAGCGGGGCGCTCAGAACTCAGCTCCCAGCGATACATAATTTTTTGTTCCCTTTACATACGTTTGCCAATCCGTTTTCCAGGCTTGGTCGTAGCGGAGCACGAACATGCCGAGGTTAATCCGCACGCCCCATCCGATACCTCCGTAAATTTCGGAGGGAAGTGGGATGTTTTCTCTTTGATCTTTTGTTTCCCACGTGTTACCGACGTCACAGAAGACCGCCCCGTTGATATAGCGGATTCTGAGCGGCAAAGGCCATGCGATATCGATTTCCCGTATAAAGGGGAATCGGAATTCGGAATTGAGCACGGCAAAGCGGGTTCCGGTCAGATCCAAATAGTTCCATCCGCGGAAAGGTACGACGATGTCTGAGTAGAGCCAGTGCTCCGCATTGTCTTCATAATTTTCCCCATTTAGACCGGCGTCCAGCCAGTTTTCATTCCCTCCTAAAAAGTAACGACGTGCGGATTCGTCACGATTGATCGGTATGCTGCCGCCGAAGCTTACGCGGTTGGCCCAGACGAATTTGCGGGCGATATGAAAATAGCGGCGAATATCACAGTCAAAAGAAATGAAGGAAGCGTCGTTCGAGCCGAACGGGAAGGCGGCCATGAGTTCACCGCGCGCGCGCATGCCGTTGACCGGCCCCGTCAGTCCCCAGAGAATATTATCGAAAGTATAGGATAAGGATGGAAGCGTGACGTTAAACGACTTAACCGAGCGCGACGTGTCACGTATTGGCTCGCCGTAGTTGACATAAGGTATTCGGTCTTGGTGACGGTAATACATGTTCAAGTCGAGCCGCGAAAATGTCGAAAACGGATAGCGCAGCAAGGCCTTGGCGCCGACGTCGATATCGCTGTAGTAATGATACCCGGCCGAACTTAAGTCTACAATGGTGGAAAAACGACTGGCGAAAACGGCGATTCCCATATCGATACGGTACTTTGAATTGAGATAAGAGGAGTACAAGTAATACTCATCGAGAGAGCCTTGAATGCTGCCTGCAAGACCGATGCGGTGATTACCAAGCATATCGGTTAATTCGACCACACCCTGGCCCGCGTATCCGTACAGTGTACTGATCGCCATGCCGACCGATACATTATCCGGCGAAAAAGATATGCTGTATGGAGTGCTCGAAAGAGTATCGAGATCGACTACGGTTCTTTGGGGCTCAGCCGTCGTATCCGCCGATTGTCCCGCGGTGTCCGACGCATTGCCTTCAGTTGCGGAGTCGGATGTGGCGTGAAGAGGCGGACTTGTCCTTGATGTCGTATCGTGTGCCGTGAGCGCCTTGGTGGTTGTATCCTGGACCACACTATCCGGCTTCGCTACTAAACTGGTCGTATCGGAAAGGCTGTCGATGTCGGCCGGTTGCGGAGGTGCCACTTTTTTGTAGAACGAAATCGTCGTATCCCCGAGTGAGCGAACCCATTGCGTCGGCGCGAGCGCGGTGTCGATCAGTTTTGTTGAAGGCTTCTCGATATACCACACATGCCATTGCTGTTTCTGGAAATGGGTGAAGACCAGGGTACTGTCGGTTTTGGCCCAATCCGGGTCGGAGCTGCCGCCGATAAAATCGGTAAGCGCACGGGCGCTGTCGAGTGCGTCGATGGCCGCCACATAGATATTGTCGATACCATTACGGTCGGAGACAAATGCCAAGTGCTCACCGCCGGGTGAGAAAGCGGGGGCGTTTTCGTCCCAGGGGGTGGAAGTAAGTCTTTGTGTGGTGTGATCAGTCAAATCGATGGCGTAAAGATCGGAAGAGGGCCGTTCAAAACGATTCTTATTGAGAATGTCACCACAGGTGTCGCGAGCCGCGAACACAATTTTACCCCCGTCTCGCGAAAACCGTGGAGAGGATTCGCTGCGAATGTCGTTTGTGAGCTGCTGCATGCTGTCGGAATCGAGATGATAGAGGTAAATATCGAGTTTGTGCTCTCGAAGACCAAGGAAAACCAGCCGCGTACCGTCGTCGGACCAGTCCGGGGCCGATAAGCTCTCCAGATTCGGTATTATTTTCCGCTTCAGCTTCTTGTCCTTCACATCGACGATTCGAATTTCGTTGCTCCCTTGGCTCTTTGTAATGAAGGCAAGTCTGCGGGAGTCAGGAGCCCAACACATCCCGGTTCGCAAGGGCTGAAAAGACTCGAAGTAGCCGCTGTAGCCGTTTTGACTGATTTCGGCTTTGATTTCGCCTTCGCGGTCGGTTACACGAATACGTGTGTAGTCTTTTGCGTCGGTGAAAAAGGCAATTAGGGTGCCGTCGGGTGATATGCGAGCCTTTAAGTTATAATTTGTTCGGCTATTTTTGGTCCGTGTAAGGGGGGTGGCGATTTCCGTCGGATCCATACGGCGTCCAATTTCGGGCCAATACAGCCGTTTTACCTCGCGCTGCCATTCTTCGCCCAAATCAGCCAAGGATTTCCCATAGGTTGTTTCAATGGCCGTTTCCGCATTGCGTGAGTGGCGAAAACGTCTAAGGAGTTTCGTAAATGTGCTGTCGCCGCGCGATGAAGCAAGATAATGTAGAAACGACTGACCGCCTTTATAGGCCATGTAGCCACCCAGTTCAGGGCCGGGGAGCGGAACGTTGCTGTAGATTGCGCGGTCAATCATGAACATGTCCGCTTTAGTGTCCCAGCCGCTCGAAAGATATTCAGCGGAACCTTCGGCAAACCAAAGAGGGAGTTGTACGCTGGAATTTTTCAGAATCGACCCGCCGAAACCGTCAAAAAGTATGCCGAACTGGAACGCATGCACCATCTCGTGGTGTAGCACATGGCGGAAATCCCGATAAGATC
>WJJU01000760.1 GCA_014729595.1 Chitinivibrionales bacterium | reverse complement strand
GTGGTAATGTTACAGACGTAAACCGCCTTAAGGATCAATTCAAATCAGGTCAAACCTCAGAATGCTTACTTGCTGTTATTTGTGAAGGCAAAAGCGGGAAAGTCTACCGCCGGCCGACAGTAAAAGAAGCACTTGTAGCACAAGCCGTGGAAGACAGCCCGAATCGCCCAACCGAACTCATGCCGGTCAAGTATACGCAGGCACTGCCATCCTGTGCATGGGGTCTTGAGCGATGGGGCCGGATGTTCACCAATCGACAACTCCTCGCGCTGAATACCTTTGTCGAAAAACTCCAGGAAATCGAATCTGAATTGGCTTTTGAAGAGGAATACCGGAAGGCGGTGGTGAATACGAGCTTTGGTGTTTGGCATGCAAAGGGAGAAAAAATGGAAAGGCCAATGGGTGCGTATGGCTTTGGGGTGTAACGCTTATCAGAAATGGGGTCAAATGCCGGATAAGGGATCCCTTTTGCACTATTTTGTTGTTATTATTCCGTTTTTGCCGTACAATTAGAAAAACCGAAATGCGAGAATAAATAGTTTCTGTCCGGAAACCCGCTGTGGCGCCCCGGCCGAGCGAGAAGAGGCGTATCCGCCGCGATACGGTGATTCTCAAAAACGAATCGGAACCCAAGGACGGGCGGATGGGCGGAGAGCGCCGCCCAAAAAGGCGGCCTAAGGCTTCGAGCCGGATGCGAGGCGTGAACCTCGGCGGTATCCGCGGTTGGCCGCCGCGATGAATGGATTTTTTTCGGACGGGCACTCAATAAACGAGGGCAATCGGGATGGATAAAAAGCAAATCACGCTGTCTGCACTTTTGATCGGATACCTCGTTTCCGGCATGTTGTTTTTTGTGCTCTTTGATAGTCTCAAAGAGAATACTCCGGTAATAATGACTCTTCCCCTTATCGCGTCCGCATGGATTCTTGGATTAAGGAAGGGATTGGCTCTCGCGGTCGTTTTCTGTTTCGGCATTACGCCTCTTTTGTTTCTAATCGCGATGTTGCCGTCGTACTCATCATACAAAGAGATCGTGATCTCCGCGGGGGCGCACAGCTTTAAGAACATTCCGGGTTTGCTCGCGACATTGCTCGTTACCGGGGTGGTAGGTCGAATGCGTGACTTGAATCAAAAAGTGAAAATGCTCAATCAAGAGTTGCTGCGGATGAGCAAGACCGATTATCTTACACAATTACCGAATCGTCGTGCGGTATTCGATCAATTGCATTGTGAAATAAAACGAGCTAGAAGGCTTCAGCGAGACGTGGAGCACTATATCGACCCTCGAAAAGCGGTGAGTGAAGAGCTGGCGCGGGTTAAAACAGACCGCACAATCGACGATTTTTTGGGGGTGTTTTCTTGTGCGATTATCGATATCGATTTCTTTAAGATGATAAACGACACTTATGGGCACCTGACCGGTGATGAAGTTTTAAGAAAGATAAGCTCTTTGCTGCTGAGCCCGCGCATATTCCGCGAGACCGACATAGCGGGAAGAATCGGCGGCGAAGAGTTTTTAATAATCTTTCCCGGTACGTCGTCTCGAAACGCCGCCTTTCCCCTGAGAAAATTTAAGAACCAACTCAACGAGACTGAATTCAAGAGTGATACGGGCAAGGTCTTTAATGTGACGGTTAGCGGTGGTATTTCTGAGCTTCGAGCCGAGGACGATACCATCGATTTTCTCATTCATCGCGCCGACGAAGCCCTCTATAGGGCGAAAAAAACCGGAAGAAACAAGCTCGTCATACATGAGGACATGATTTAGCGTCGGGTCCCCCCTCGTGCTCGAACACTGGACCCTGATATGCGGAGGGCGCTTCTTACCCTATCGCTGCGAAAGTTCCTTGGTATTCAAGCGTGAGGCGGGGCGGGGACTCGAAGGCCGTGACGGCCGGAGAGCACGCCGGTCTACGGTGGATGGACTGTCGCCCCAAGCATGCTCGCGCCGGTGGCGCAAAAGAGCCGCACCAGGATCGTGCGAGTGAACGCTTACCGGGTCCCGGGTAAGCGTTGCGATTGGATCATTGTGCCCGGCGACCTTGCGCTAACGCAAGAACGGCAAGGTCATCTCGTACGTCACGAATAATCCCACCCGCAGACCTTCGAGCGACATCCAGAGCGGATCTTTCTCGTGTTCGAAAAGGATTACATCCCCCTCGGCGTCGGTGACCCGCGTGCGCGGTTTGAGGGCTTTGAGTACCGGTTCGGTTATTTCAAACCAAGCGAAGAGTGGACCGTGGCGGTACTGTGCCTTGATGCCCGTGCTAAAACGCACTTCGCGCTCATAGTCTTCGCGCCTGTTGTCGATCTCGAAGTCAACATCGGCGCCTTGTACCGCGGCGGAGCCGTAGTACTTGGTCATGAAGGTAAACCGGGAGTCGAAGAGAAGCCGCAGGCCGAGGCCGAGTCGGTGCGCACCGCCGTCAAGCAGTGGGAACATCGTACTTAGATCGAAACCGGTGTAGACGTTGTTGCGATTTGCGTACGAGAAATCTTCCCACGATCTCTCGTCCGATACGCCGGTTCGTGTGTCTCGGTAGGTCTCCACTTGGCCGCCCTCGACGGATCTTACGGTGGTGTTGTCGTATCGCGAGTACCGGTATTCCATATCGACGGCCGCATCGATGTAGCCAAAGGCGCCTTTGAACGGGACGGCTATATTGGGCGCAAGCTCCACAACTACGCCTCGGACGCGGTCCTTGATACTGTTGGCAATATCGGGATTGTCACTGCGGGTAAGTCCATGTTTAGAGCCCTCGTAGCCCATAAGTGCAAAGCCGCCCAGCGTGAACCGATCGCTCCTTATCCACGGAATATTGGCGTATACGTTGAACATTCCCTCACGGGTCGTACTGCTCCAGTCACTTTGAGCGTAGGAGCCGGCAAAGTTGGTATCAATTTTGGTGGCCCGCGAATCGTCCTCACGCCATCTATAGTGGTCTTGCCGGCCGGCAAGATACGCAACGCGGGCGCCCACTTTGGCGAACGGGAGCGATAAGCCCGTCTGCAAGTCGATATCGAACAGCGGTCCGCGCGAGTACTCGTTTTGCAGCCAGGCGTCACCGTCGGCGGGTTGTACGTCAAAAATGTGTTGACAGCCGCTTGTAGCCCATCCCCACGTTGCGCGATCGGTAGAGTAGTCGGTGCCGTTTTTAGTAAACTCGAAATGTTGATTTAGGGAAAGCGAAGACCGTCATCGCGGGATTGGAGCCGGTGAAGAAAACGCGGGCGCGGGAGGGCACAGCGCATGCGCATGTCAGTGTCGCCGCAAGCAGAATGATTTTTCGCATAGTTCTTCCCTCCTCAAATCGGCAAAAAAGCCCTATGTCCGCCGTCACGACATGGACGAGAGAAGCCTCAATGCCTCGTATGGCCAAGAATAACGGCTCCCACCGCAAAGTACCCGCCAAGGTATGGCCGACATTATTCTCCGCCCGGACGACCCGCCAAACCAGCCGGGCTCCATACCCTCTACGCGCTAACTTAGTCTTTCGGTTAGGCAAATTGTCGTTCCCGAAACGCGTTCGGGACTCCTCCACCTCACCTCCAGCCTTCTCTATTTTGGTGGAGAGGGGGCCGTTTTGCTTTCTTTAGTCTATTACTCGCCTCATATACATTTCATGTCCCCTTCTCCGTCCCTCTTTGCGGGAAAGATGGAGTTCCACACGGCGGGAATAAGGCGGAGCTACCAAATGGCGACCGCTTCTCGGGTTGCAAGCTTAAGTCAGCGCTTATGCCTCCACGCCTCCCCCTATCGGTAATATACGGAAAAAGCACGGGCGTAGTGCAAGATTCCGCAAATCGAGAGCCGACCGGTCCTCTTGTGGCCGAGGGTGATCATGTCGAAGTCGAGGTAGAGATCGGAGTATGTTTCGGGCGCAATGTGACCCGTAGGTGAATGCCGTTGATTGGCGCCTTGATCGACTTTCCGTCGCAATCGCCCTCTTGGTACTCGGATGCCCATCATGGTGCATCACTTGCGGTAAGCCGGGCGCTGCGGTCTGCATTGTCAAAAAGTGGCTCGCCGGTGGTGCGGAGAAATGCCTAAGTTCACGCAGGCGATGGGGCGCCCGACTTTCTTGCCGGGGGGAATC
>WJJU01000759.1 GCA_014729595.1 Chitinivibrionales bacterium | reverse complement strand
CCGTCGAAGGGGCTAAACGAATGCTGGGGATTGTTCCCTTATCAACTACCGACGGGCTACGTGCGTACGAAAACATAATCGGCTCTGAGCGAGCCCAAATCGCAGTCCTAATGGGCGATGCGTCCAAAATACGCAGTGTTCTTTTCGGGCATGTCCAAGAGCAAAAATACGATCCATCACCTCAAGCCACCCCTCGCGCGGCTCCCGCTTTGGACATGAAGGAACGGACCCAGCAACTGCTGAAAGAAAAATTGTCGCGGGTATCAAAAATGTCGATCGACAAAATCGACGCCAAGGCGCCGCTCGAGAAGTACGGATTCGATTCGGTCCTGATCCTGAACCTTATTCGAGAGCTGGAAAAGCAGTTTGGTGAACTCTCCAAGACCCTGCTCTTTGAGTACCGGAACATTAAAGAGCTTACCGACTACTTTGTAAATAATCACGCCGAAACTCTCGCCACGCTGTTTCATCAAGACAAAGAATCCACCACCGCTCCCGCCGCGCGCAAAGAACTTCCAACACACGCGGTTCCCATTGTCCCCGCCGCCCAAAAGAGGTTCGCCAAGCGTGCAACGCGATCCAACGGCACGGAAGAAACGGATGTTGCGATTATCGGATTGAGCGGACGCTATCCTCATGCGCGAAACCTCCGGGAATTCTGGGCAAATCTCGAAACGGGCAGGGATTGTATCGAGGAAATTCCTCCGGATCGATGGGACAACACCGCCTACTTCGACCCAACGAAAGGCAAGCTCGGTAAAACCTACGGCAAATGGGGTTCGTTCCTTAAGGACATCGATAAATTCGACTCACTCTTCTTCAATATTTCACCCAGAGAAGCCGACTTTATCGATCCACAGGAACGCCTTTTTATGGAAACAGCCTGGAGTACCGTCGAGGATGCCGGATATCGGAAATCGGACCTGGAAGGAAGTGCGGGAGCGGTGTATGTTGGAATAATGTACGGCCACTATCAGATATTCGGAGGGGAACAAGGAAAAGATTGGCAGATACCTCTTTCATCCTACTCCGCGGTCGCCAATCGCGTATCGTATCTGCTTGACTGGCACGGACCTAGTATGGGCCTCGATTCGATGTGCTCCTCCTCGCTGAGCGCCATCCATCTCGCCTGTCAAAGCATACTTTCGGGTGAAAGCGAAATCGCGTTGGCGGGTGGCGTCAACCTAACCGTCCATCCAAACAAGTACCTGCAATTGAGTCATAGCCGCTTTTTAGCCAGTGACGGCAGGTGCAGATCTTTCGGTGAAGGCGGTGACGGCTACGTGCCGGGTGAAGGCGTGGGCGCGGTCCTGCTTAAACTAAAATCGAAAGCACTTGAAGACAACGATCAGATATACGGCGTTATTAAAGCGAGCGCACTCAATCATGGCGGAAAAACCAACGGCTTTTTCGTGCCTAACCCCAAGGCCCAACGAAGCCTTATCAGCGACGCGTTGAAGAAATCGAATATTCATCCCAGGACAATCAGCTACTGCGAAGCGCACGGCACCGGGACTTCGCTTGGAGATCCCATCGAAATCACCGGCCTGAGGAATGCATTCGAACCCCTTACAAAAGACAAACAGTTCTGCCCTATCGGATCGGTAAAATCCAACCTGGGGCACCTGGAATCGGCCGCGGGCATCGTCGGGTTGACGAAAATCCTACTGCAAATGCGTCATACGAAACTGGTCCCGTCTATCCATTCATCGACTCTCAACCCGTATATTCCCTTTGAAGAAACTCCCTTTTATGTTCAGAGAAAGCTGGAGCCCTGGAAAAGACCGGTGGTCGAAATCAATGGTACGCGTGAAAAGGTTCCCAGAAGGGCCTGCATCAGCTCATTCGGCGCAGGTGGAGCCAACGCTCATCTTATCATCGAGGAGCATGTCGACACAACCAAAGCCGAATCCTTCGACGGCGCCGGACCGCAGCTCATTGTACTCTCGGCGAAAAACCGCGATCGCCTGCACGACTATGCACGACGTTTAACTGATTTTTGCCGTGACCTTAAAGAACAAGCATCAGTCGGAACCGAATCGGACCGCGCCGTCGAGGCGCTGAAGGCTTTTCCGTCTCTTCGCGATATCGCCTACACTCTCCAAATCGGCAGGGAACCTATGGAGAGCCGCCTGGCAATGGTCGTAGGCACCATCGATGATATTACGGAGAAGTTGGATGGCTTCCTTGCGGGAAACGATGCCGTTGAAGGCATTTTTCACGATATGAATGAATCGAGGAATGCTTCCGCCCAAAACGGCGCTCCATTAACGGAGATCGACCTCACCCGCATTCGCGCGCTTATCAACGAGCAACGCCTCGAGGAGTTGGCGCACCTCTGGATTCGCGGTGCGACAATTGACTGGGAAGCGCTTCATTCGGAAAGCAGACCTCGTCGGGTGTCGCTGCCGACCTATCCTTTCGCCCGAAAAAGGCATTGGTTTGACTCGAACGTGGATCGATTAGGTGTAATAAATTCCTCTGCCGACGAATCTAAAGGTCATATCGCTACGGAGCACTACTCAGTGTCAACAGAAAATGAGCGCTCCACGGCGGAGGCGGGTGAACGAGTCCACCACGAAGATGACGTACCGGTGGATGCACCCTCTACGACAACGAGCACAGGGGCGAACGACCGCCGGCGGACCATGATCGCTGAACTGAAAGCCGTGCTCTCGAGCGTATTGTTCCTTGATGATTCGGAATTTTCCGAATATGATCCCTTGCAAGATTTCGGGATCGATTCCATCCTGGGCGTTGAACTTATGAATAAAATCAACGAGCAATTCGATATCGAACTCACTATTAGCGAGCTTTTTACCTATACAACATTGGACGAGCTGGCTCAACATTTGTTGGAGCAGGTAAAAGAAACGCCCCAGGATGTTGCCTTCAGCCCCAAGGAGCCGCCAATCCACGTCGAAGCCGAAAGTGATTCCATTTCCACGGAGAGCCGAGAGAAAACGGCGAAAGCACAAGACGGGAATCAGGCACGGACCACCGTCGCCACGCATACGACGGTATTT
>WJJU01000758.1 GCA_014729595.1 Chitinivibrionales bacterium | reverse complement strand
TTCGTGACTCCTCGTTTTGCTGCTCGTCAACAACTTCTTCGTTTGCCGGATTTTCCGTTTGTTGATTTTCCGCTGGAGCGATGCCGGCCGACTGCTCCATGTCGGTGAACGCCTCATCGGAAATCTCTTCCATTTTCTCTCGTGCAATAGCCTCGAATTCCTCAATACTGGGGAGATCTTCGAGCTTGTTAATACCAAAATAGCGAAGAAAATCGGGTGTGGTGACATACAGCAATGGACGTCCGGGCCCGTCACTTCGCCCCCCCACCGTCACCAGTTTGCGTTCCAGCAACGTTTTCATGGCACCATCCGACAACACACCCCGTATCGCCTCGATTTCGGCCTTGGACAAAGGCTGTTTGTAGGCGATTATCGCCAGGCATTCTAGTGCCTGTATCGACAATTTTTTGACGGTTTTCTCTTGGAGGAGTTTCCGAAGCCACGGGTGATAGTAGGCGACGGTGCGGAACTGATAGCCTCCGGCCATTTCTACAATTTCGAACGGGTGTCGTTCTCGTTGCAGGTGGGCGTTTATTTCTTCGACCATTGCACGAATTTTACGCGCATCGGGTTCTCCCGGCATCGCCTTTTTGATCTTCGCCGGCGTAAGAAGCTCATCGGAAGCGAACAGCAACGCTTCAAGAATGCGCATCTCTTCCGTAAGTATCGGGTTCTCGTTGGCGGTGTTCTTTGCAGCCTTACTCATCAAGATTCCTCTTCAACGATCTCTCCCGCTCTGTCGAGCCTTTGCGTGACTTTGGCGATATATATAGTCGCCAAATGATCCTCTTGTCGGAACCGAAGCTTTTTCATTTGTATCAGCTCCAACAGTGCCATAAAAGTCACTACGAGCGCCAGACGGCGCACGTCGTCGGCAAACAGCTCGTCGAATCGTACTTCGTCGCGTTCTTCGACCATGGCGAGAATATGCTCCAAACGATCGTCAAGCTTAACGTCGTCGGAAACAATCCACCGCGGAACCGATTGACGGTGCTCTTCGACCGTGCGTTCCAAAACGCGCTTGAATGCGCTGAACAGATCGAAAATACTGACTTCACCGGGCGTAAATTCTTCTTCGTCGGCCTCGTACGAAGGGTCGATCGGCTCGGGAGCGCCGCGTGTGTAACTGCCGAACTGTTCGGCTTCGTAGACACGAAGAGAGTTGGCGGCTTCTTTGAATTTTTTGTACTCCAGAAGCTTGTCGATAAGTTGTTGTCTGTTGTAAATTTCGTCCTGCTCTTCGGATTCCTCAATCTCTTCTTGCGGCAACAATTCACGAGCCTTGAGGCGCAACAGGGTGGCGGCCATCGACAAATAATCGCTCGCCAGATCGATATTCAGCTCCCGCATCAAATCCAGATATTCCAGGTACTGCGCGGTGATCCGGGCAATCGATATGTCAACTATGTCGACTTCCGCCTTTGTAACCAAATACAGTAAGAGGTCCAGCGGCCCCTCGAACAGATCGAGTTTGACCGTATATTCCCGCCCCGCTCCTTGGGAATCGATCTGATCGTTCGTCATCAAGATTACTCGACAGTCACGCTCTTGGCAAGGTTTCTTGGTTGATCGATTTCGCACTTTCGAATGGCCGCGATATGATAGGCCAACAGTTGCAGCGGGATTACCGCCAACAGCGGCGTCAATACCGGCAAAGTTTTAGGTATGTATACTACGTGATCAGCGTGTTTTTGTATGGTTTTGTCACCCTCGGTGGCTATCGCGATTATCTTTCCGCTTCGAGCTCGAATTTCTTCCATATTTGAGATGACCTTTTCGTAAACGCTGTCCTTAAGCGCGACAACGACCGACGGCATGTTCGTGTCGATTAATGCGATAGGGCCGTGCTTCATTTCGGCGGCCGGATATCCTTCCGCATGAACATACGATATTTCTTTAAGCTTGAGCGCACCCTCCAGCGCCACCGGATAATTGTATGAGCGGCCCAAATACAAGAAATTGTTGTGACGGCTGTATATTGCGGCGATTTCGGCAATGTAGTCGTTTTGCTTGAGGATTTTTCGGACCTGTGACGGAATACGATCTAAACCTTTGGCGATCGCCATGCCGTCGTCGTGCGATATGCGCCGCATACGGCCCATCAAAAGCGTTAAGAGTGAAAGCACCGTGAGCTGTGAGGTGAACGCTTTTGTCGACGCTACACCGATTTCGGGACCGGCGTGAAGATACACGCCGCCGTGCGTCTCTCGAGCAATGGATGAACCGACAACGTTGCAGATGCCCAAAACGGTCGCGCCCTTATGAGCCGCCTCACGTAATGCGGCAAGGGTGTCGGCGGTTTCGCCCGACTGGCTTATGACGAATACCAACGTCTTGGAATCAATAATCGGATTTCGGTAGCGAAATTCCGAAGCGTATTCCACTTCGACCGGTATTCCCGCCAGATCTTCCATGAGGTACTCGCCGCAGAGTGCGGCATGCCAACTGGTACCGCAGGCGACAAAAATAATACGGTTGATTCGCCTCAACTCCGTCATAACCAAGTTAAGCCCGTCAAGCCGAGCGGTACCCTCTTCGGTCAGCAGGCGGCCGCGCATGGCATTCTGAATGGTCTCGGGCTGCTCAAAAATTTCTTTGAGCATAAAATGATCAAAGCCACCCTTCGCAAGCGCTTCGGCCCCGTACTCGAGCGTATGCACTTTATGACTGGCCGGCCGATTGTCGAGGGTAAGCGTTGAATAGCCGTTGCGTGTCAGCGTCGCCAGATGCCCGTCTTTGAGATAGATCACTTTGTCGGTATGAGCAACGATCGCCGAAGTGTCCGAGCCCAAAAGGTATTCATCCTCACCAATACCCACCACCAGAGGCGACCCCCGTCGCGCTCCAATCAGCAGATCGGGGTTGTCACGAGCTATGACCGCAATCCCGAAAGTACCTTCAATATCTGAAAGCGCTTTGGTGACCGCCTTTACCAAGTCGCCGTCCGTGTAGTATTTGCCGATAAGCTGAGCCAGTACTTCGGTGTCAGTCTCGGATTTGAACGAAACACCGTTTCGCTTAAGCCGCTCTTTTATGGCGGCGTAATTTTCGATAATCCCGTTATGTACGACCGCGATCGCATTCCCGTGATCGGTATGCGGATGTGCATTGGGCTCCGAGGGGCCTCCATGCGTAGCCCAGCGCGTGTGGGCAATCCCCACCGTGCCATCAAGCCGTTCGCTTTTTATTCTTTCTCGAAGAGCATCGACCTTCCCTTTGACCTTGTGAACGTGCAATTGTTCGTCGCCCACCATCGCCAGGCCCGCACTATCGTAGCCGCGATATTCCAGGGCGCTAAGCCCTTCGATAAGAATAGGAACCGCTTTCCGCTCCCCGATGTATCCGACTATGCCGCACATAGGGTCGTCTCCTGTCCAAGGTTTATTGTGCCGATAAATTGTAATGTACGATGGGTCGGAGAGTTGCCGCAATCGATCGACTACGAAGCCGCACTCTTCGAAACCGCCTTTGGGCCATGATTTCTCCGCGCCGGTACCCCGCGGCGTCGGGCCGGTTATTCGCCGGCTCCAAATCGTCCCGCCCGCCCTTCCTGAGTCTGGTCATGGAGTCACCGTCGTTCCCCGCAACGGAAAGAATCGCTCCGAGCCGACAATTCAGGACAGTTTCTAAATATATAATTAGCGATAACTCTATCTGAACCTCCCCGCAAAGTACTATTTTGGCTGGAAGGTGGCGGGGCACGGTAATTTAGGCGTCCAATGACGCAAGGGTGATGATGTGGGCCTCTCTGTGGGGCTGAGTGCTCGGATTCGCGTTTAAGCTATAATCACTGAAAACCATACGGCGGTGAATTACGCCGACGGCTCGGAGGCCGGGGGGCCGGCTTGCCGCGGCGTAGCGGGGGGATCCCGCATGCGGGAATGGAGCGAGGGCTTGCACGGGGATGCTGCGAGGGTAACGTATCCCCGGCGATAGGGTGAAGCGATCACCGGAGTCTAAGGGAGGCGCAACGAAGCTGAGGTGCCGTCGTGGTTGGCGTGACGCGGAGCGCATGGACGCGCGGCGGGAATAGCGGCTCATTTTGAGAGCGGCTCTCAGGCGCTTCGAGAAGAAGGAACACAATAATTCCGTGTTTTTTTTTGAAATTGCTATATTACCCATTGGTGGTACTGAATAAACCCGATTCTACATGTTCCGGTGAATTTCAATGACGTTTCCTGAAGCGGTTTGGGGATTAGCCATAAGGATTGATGCGTGGTTCGCGGGCTCGAAACCCAAACAGCTCCGAAAACCGGTATTACCTAAGCCGGCTTCGACGGAGAAGCCGGAAGTTGGAAGCTAATAGAAGAAGGTAGCGTTGCCGACTCACATATCGACGTTTTGGCGCGGATGATACAAAGGAAAATTCTAATCTTACCAACCATACCATTATTAAATAGGAGCATACGATGACAACGCGCCGTTTGATTTTGCATGCATTGATGTTGCTGCTTCCACTTACCGTCTTTCACCTTAATGCGGAGGTGGTACTCAACAGCACGGAACTCGGCGAATGCTGGGGTGTCGGCGCCTGCACCGCTCCGAATAACGGATTCCAAATTTTCTACGGTATAGGAGACGACCCATATACCGCGGAGCAAAAGGATTCGATATTCGATTATCTGTTCCTCAATAGCGGAGCGAATTGCGGATTCACAAATATCAGGCATGAGATGCTTTGCTATCACACCGACAGCACCAGGGGAGAACGAGAATGGATGCAAACGCACGAGCCCGAAAACGATGAGTGGAACTGGGGTGCGGATTCATGCCAGATGTGGTTTTTGGGCGAAGCGATGGAGCGGCATTCCAACTATTTCCTTCATACCTGTCCTTGGTCTCCGCCGGTATGGATGAAAAGTGATGGTTCCGAAACTAAAGGCGGAAAGCTCATTGATGGCTTGGAAGAGGAACTCGCGGAGTATTTTGTTGTTTTTCTTAACAAATATAAAAATGATTACGATATCACCTTCAATGCCCTGAGCATCCAAAACGAACCGAATTTCTCGCCGCCGTGGGCAAGTTGCGAGTACAATGCTTCCGATTTCGACCGCGTTGTTCCCGTTATCCACGCCATGATGGACGATTCCGGGCTGAGCGATGTTCTTCTGGGCGCCCCTAATCACGGCAAAACCTCCGGGTCTTACGACATGCTCAATTCAATGAGCGATTCTACAAAGGAACTACTCGACTGGATTCCAACAAACGACTACACCGTTTTCGAAGAAAACACCGATCTTACGGTATTCGGCAAACCGGTTATGGTGACCGAAATCCAGTACAAAAACAGCAGAATGGGCCCGCAAGACCAAGTGGCCGCCAAGTTTGTCAAGCGATTCAACCGGGGTGAGAACGGCATGGACTATTGGCGCTACATAAGAGTGGCCGACGACGACGACGAAAACGCGCGTGAGGGGCTGGTCGGTGTGAACCTGGACGCGACGATTATCAAAACAAAAATGTCCGCCTATTTGGGGGTCCTCTCTCGCGCAATGCGGAACGGGAACACCTTGCTCGCGACGACAAACACTATTGAGGGTGTAAATTCTTGCGGAAGCCGAACGGACGACGGGAGAAAACGGTTGGTTGTAGCAAGCTATGACTCAACCGACTATACCGATCAAAGTGTGACGGGGTTCGATGCCAACGACTCAATCATGGTGCTGAGGTCAAACTGGGACGGTACCGAGCATATTGCGCAAAAGCCGACAATCGTCACCGATGAGACGGGGTCTTTTACCACGCATATACCCCGGCGGACAATTACGGCCTTCATCTCCCTGGGAACCGAAGGCTCCGTGAAAACCTTTCCTCGCAAACAAAAGAGCGTAAGAGAGAATCAATTTCACGGTCCTATGAAAACGCAAGGACGATTCGATGTGATGGGAAGATCGCTGCAAATCCTCGATGACGGAACCACCGATCGAGCGAAGGCCGTTTCGGTTGAGGTTAAGCGGGATGCGAAAAAAAGAGTGACCGTAGAATAGATTTGGAGTGTCAACCGCCGTGGTATCACTGGAGGCTTTCATAAGATCATATCATAATCTGAATCGGCTCCCGCCGGTCGCCTCGGTCACTGAAGCGCTCGAAGTGACCAATACATCTTATTGATTGGAACCGAAGGTGAGAATCCTCAACAAAGAGATAGACATAGCATAATGGCTGCTATACCGGTCCGACGTTGTGCCCGCCGAGATGCCACGGCGGTCATGGCGGTCGGCCTTGTCGCGGAGTTCGCGTTTCGCCCGACGCACCTAAAATATCCCGAGGCGCTTATTCTTTTCTCGGGCAAAACACGAACGCTTCGTGGAAATCGGTATGGTTTGGTTCCCGCCACCTAACTTCCGTAATCCGCACGCATGAACGGGTCGTGAATCTCGGCGATCATCGAATATCGAAGGTCCGCGCCGGAGCACGGTTTGTCGGACGCCGGTTCGCTCAACTCATCGAGATTTTCGACAAAGGTTTTCCCGGCGATGTTCGCGTTAGGAATCGTTGCGGAGAAGCCCGGCTTCTCTTTGAGCCGATCGATAGCCTCAATCAGCCGCTCCACCTTCTCGTCGCCATTCTCTCCGCCCGGGCCCGGGTGATCGGCTATGCGCGCATACCGGGCCTTAGCATTTGGGAACTCCTACCGCGGAAAAGCAGCTTGTTTGCGCGGCCCGTCCGTCGTATTGAAACGTATCACTTCGTCGATTCGGCCCCTAATTTTTTGAACAATACAATTTGCATTGTAGTCGCAATCATTAGCAAGCCGGCTACTTTAAACGAAAGAAAGACACGCGATGAAGCCCGTGGTTGCATTAGTAGTTCTTAGTTCGTTGGTTATGACTTCCGCTGGAGCGGGAAGCGAAGTGGGATCATGTACGAGAAGCAAATCCACCGGAAAAACGGCATGTTGTGGGACATCTTCGGCCGTATCTCATATCCCCGGCGAGAGCGGAGCCATGTCGAGCAATGACGAACGTTGTTGCCGTAACGATCAATGTGAGACGCTCTGCTCCGTTCAAGAACAACCCGCGGCTGCCGCCTCCTCGGATATCGAAACTCTGAGGCGAATCGAGACTCTTTTAGTTCCTTTCCACATTTCGGTACCATTCACGCTCGAGGAAAGTACCGCTCAGAGCAATTTGCGAGCGCGGGATCGCGGTATCGCATCGCTTTCCCCACCGTCCCTCCCGCCTTTCCATCCGCGAATATAGCATTCGTTTTTCCCCTCCCCGGAGCTTGGGCTCTGGATAGTTCCTCTTGCATCCAGGCTTCGGTGTCAGTACCATTATTTTTACCGTGTAGTTCATATACGTGGACGTCCGCAATGCAGTCCTTTGCGGCTAGGCGAGAGTTTCGCATA
>WJJU01000757.1 GCA_014729595.1 Chitinivibrionales bacterium | reverse complement strand
CCCTTATGATCAAGCTGTACCTTACCAAACGCCTCTTCCACCCAAGCAAGCGAAGGGGCGGGAAACATTTGCGGAAGTGAAGGCAAAAGATCCGTCCGAAGATCATTTACACTATAAAGCGGTTTTCCCGCACCGACATAGGGTGGCCTAAATACCGACCCGCCGCTGTCCGGCGGCATCCGATCTACCACCGTCAGCACGACGGCCGCCTTAAGGCATTCCCGACAATTGCCCCTCGACGCCGCGGAAGATGAACGAATTGTCTTCACGAGTGATTCCCCCGGTTGAGCACGATATGGAACCGCGGGAATCAGCGAAGCGTCAAAATTTCCCGCGTCTGCCGCGAATCCTTGTGCCCCCTTCACGCGGGGATTTACTTGCCAACCGTGATTTTTACCATCAAATGACGGTTCAATACGAACGATCCGTACCGGCCCGATTACCCATGGATCTCCGTTGGCGTAGGCTCCGACTATGTATTCTCCGTCAAAGTGCCATTCAACACCGCTTTGTTTCAGCACCGACACGCGCGAAACCGACCTCGACGGTACCGCAGAAGACAGCGGTTCCACGCTTTGGCCGGAAGCGGCCGTAACCATGCCTACTCGACACAGCAACAAAACCAACCCGAACGTAATACTTTCCAAGCGACAAAGGCGCAAATTCAAGTTACCCTTTCGCTTCCCGAGAGGCTTTCCAATAACCGTAATCGCCGCTGTGATACGCATACTTTTCCAATCGCGTTTGTCTAAATACATTTCTTTTCTTCGAATCAGAAAACCGGTCGGGCATAGCTCGGATTTTACCCTTAATCCCCAATTACCGAGGCGTATTCGAATTCCCGATTTTTAACCATTCCGCTTTTCGTGTAACCGTGTCTTTATTGTTGATATTTGCAATTTTTATGCCCACGGTTCGCTCTATACCCGGCATCATATGCGACTCTATCGCACCTGGAACATACGTCAACGGACGCAAATAACCCCGTGTCGCGATACGCCTGAGTGTCCCGAAAATCGAACGGGCCTGCTCCCGCATCGAAAGACGCCGCCAATTAGACGCCAGAGAAAAACCTCTGAATTGCGGTGTTGGAAGTCCGCAAAGGCGAAAGGCCGCGCATCTTCCCCAAACGGAGCATCGTTTTCGGTATAGGTTGGGTTGCGAATCGACAAGAAGGTGCGGCGGTTGCCGTTTCAGATGTACATACCCCTTGCGAAGCGCACCTCGCACGATTTCCCGTCCTCGTTCCGTCCTCACCAAAACCAGTGAACGACCCAGCTCGCCGGGATTCGGCTCTCGGCACCACGGATCTCCGCAAGCTATATCGGCAAGTTCGCCCGTACCGTCGGGGCAAAGATGGCACCGATATGGACGAAACTGCTGAAGATACGCCCAACACTCCTCATAGCTGAGATTATGTGTAAAATCGGCGTGTCCCTTGCGTCGAATACCTGCGTGCCCCGGCCAGCCCCGCCCTCGAAAACGAAGTTCCTGCACTTGCTCGGGTCCAACCTCAAAACGCTCGAGAAGGCCCAAAGTGCCCCGCGTCGACGGAGTTCCCGCGCAAAAGAGTGAAATGCAGCATCCGATATTCACACTCAGCTCAGGACGCACCTTACAGACGTTTCTCACTCCGCCAATATCGCAGGGCTTGCCGACGAAAACCCAAGGCTTTTTTCCGGCCGCCGGCGCCCCAAGTCCTTCGCACGGCGAAGCCGGAGCATAGCGTGAGCCGGCACGGCACAGCACCTCGTCGCGCTCCCTACTGTGCAGTGTCGCGCTTTTCCAAGGTCTGGCGTTGTCCGAGCCCGTATGAAGGATCGCTTCCATTCCCCCCTTCTCGATGCAATACAACGCAAGCATGCTCGCGACTCCCCCCGAAGAGCCGTAATACCTGATACAATCATCGTCGGCATGACCCTCCCAGACTTCCAAGATCGGCCCCCAGCTCATTCCAAGCTCTCTTATGGTAGCCGCGGATGGAGTCTCTGTCTCATGTGCGGTCTTATATCCCGGGCACGCGCGCACGCATTCCCCGCAGCCGTCGCATTTCGCTCGATCAACCAACGGCCGTATCCCCTCATCCAGCACGTCAACCAACGACACCGCACCCTTGCGGCATACAAAAGCGCATGCGCCGCACCCTAAGCAACCGCGCCATGCCGCAATATCGCCCACATTGATTATTTTCCTTCCCACTTCGCCTCCCCGTCGAAATGTACCGCATCGGCGCAAAAAATCTGTTTGATATACATTTACGTAATTGTAACACTGTGTCAAACGGATTTTTACCCTCTTGGAAAGCCCCTCGGCATCCAATCGCTTCGTTGGGGCTGGATCGCCTTTCTCCCAGCAAGCGTTCACTTACATCATTCTGGTATGTCTCTTTCGCGCCACCGGCACGAGCATGCTTCAGACGGCGGTCCATCGTAGACCGGCGTGCTCTTCGGCCGCCATGGCCTTCGAGTCCCGACCCCGCCTCACGCTTGAATACCGAGGAACTTTTCCAACGATAGGGTGTATATACGTATGGGGTGGTTCCATCCGGCACTCCTGAGCGAAGTATAGCATCAAACGAAGCCGATCCGAATCGCTCATCGGCCGTCGTCGCCGGTTTGGCTCAATTGATTTCTCGACCACGTTCGACATGCCGGTGCATTTTGTTCTCGCCGATGTTTTAGCCGATTGGTCTCGTTTTCCCAATTAGCCGACATACCCTAATCTTTTTACGGAAATGGATATGCGGGCTTGTACCGAGCACTTTCCTTCTTATCTGCGCTCGCCAAGTCCTTGAACAGCGTCAATACCATATTCTTTACATTTGGCATTTGCATTTTGAGTCGAGCCCTCAGTTCCCCGCGCAGCTCGAAGGCATCGTTTATGCTTTCAATTATCGACGAGGGCGGCGCCGAGCGAATATCCATAACAAGCGGCCCCAAATTCAACGAGCCCATAACTCCCGCGAACTTATCACTGTATGCGATGCCTACCGCGGGCACATTCTGTGAAAGCGCCGCGATACACGCGTGCATACGAGACCCGATGAAAAAATCGCACTTCGCGATATATCGCTTTACGCCCCGTTGATCATAAGGCAGCGGCGGCATCAAAACATCGGATTTACGACGTTCCCCAAGCCGCGCTACAAGTGCGTTACACGCAACGATGTCCGATTCAGGATTGTCCGCACCAAGAACGTGAGGAACAAGCATTACTTTCACGCCGTCCCTGACCAGAAGACTTTCCGTGATCTCGATCATTAGCCCCGTGTAATCACTCTTTAAGCCGAACATATTGCGGCGGTTATACCCCCCGATATGCAGCAGGCCGCTCATGTTGACACCTACCAGGGCCTCGCAGCCGTTCCTCATCTTTTCCACAAACCGACGGTACTCTTTTGTTTCCCGCTCCTTCTCCACCACAAAACCCATATCATAGCAAAATTCCGCCTTTACCCCGTCGGTTTTGCGTAGAATACGCTCGTTGCAATACCGCACGCCCTCGTGATCTCGTGCATATACGACCGCCGCACGGCGTAGGATCCATTGTGCCGCCAGTCGGCAAAAAGGATTAGTAAACGGACCAATTGTTTGTGGCAAAATCACCAGAGGCCTACCCGTCAGCAACACCAAAATCTGCGGCATAGCGACATAGAGGAATCGACGTATACCGTAAATGTCGCTGAAGCTGTCACCACCGCTCACGGCCGCCGCAATGCGGCTTTTTTGCAGCCGAGCGAGCACGAAATTATCGTTGCGCTTGCTTTTTTCTCTTCTCGTCAAATTGCTGATCCGCCCCAATAAGGCTTTCAAAATCAGTGTCGCAATATTGTTTTCAAGAAACAAGCTTTTCGAGAACCGCACGGGAATGACCGGTATTTCCGTTTTTCCGCCCCTCCAGCGATAGGTATAGGTGACGGGCTCGCGCGCGTAATCCAACAAGCAAATTCGCGCGTGTGGATTGTGGTGCAGAATACAGCTAATCGCTCCATCCGTCAATGCATTAACACCCAGGTTATTTGTCGCAAAGGTTGCGCCCAGGAGGCAAACATCGTAATCATGATGAGGATCCTTATCGCGTGGTTTCCGCATACTCAACGCTCCTCGCTTTCAGAGTCGGCCGTTCGCATTACGTCTTTTTTTTTGGACGTCACTTTTTTGCCGATATCATCGGTCGTCGCAATAAGCGCAAGAAGCAGGTACCAGAACATTACGATCTGATCAAAGTATGATACCGAAATAAAGGCGAAAACGTGGCCCGTCAAAGCGGCGCCCAGCGCCCATATTCTGATTTTTGCGCCGAAAGCGGCTCCCCGACCGTCCAGAATACTTGTCGTACGTCCGACAACTCGAAATGCCGCTGTAATGAGTAGTACAAACAGCGCCATCGTAGCCAAACCACCATCGACTCCCATGCGAAGATAATAATTTGTAATATCCGCCATATCCGGATTTATTGGTAGTACAAACGGCATCCAATGGGCCGTCCGGGTTGTACCCAGGAGCCACCATTCATCCAAATGCCTTACTGCTTGATCTATAAGCAAAGACCGATGGTATCCCTCACCGCCAAGTAGATCGCCCACACGATCAATAAGAAACCAAATTGGAGCGTTCATGACCAATTGAAGCCCTAAGAGGCCTGCAAGGGTTGCCCACCTAAAAACCCAAAGACGGTATCTGACTCTCCACGCCAGCATCGCGCCCACCCCGGCAACCATCGTCATGATCGGCCCGCTGGAAGAAGGCAGAAGCGTTACGGCGCAGGCAGCCGTCAGCCCTAGTCCAACCAACAAACGAGGCGTTCCGTCGTCCCACCACAACGACAACAGCAAAGGAATCGAAGTTGCGCCCAACGATCCCGCCAGAATAGGATGACGGAATGCCGCTTGCGCGCGCACCTCACCGTCGCGAACGAGCGCCTCGGCCGGTACACCGCCAAATACCGCAAAAAGGTTACGCCCGTGCAGATTCTCAAAGAGCATCGCAAAAGCCAGCGGGATAAGAAGTACGGCAAGGCTTCTATAAAGCCACCCGATGTCTTCAGTGTCTACAATCAACACTCTGAAGAGAAAGTAGAAGCCCAATGCATTGTATGTAAATCCAAGTCTGTTTATGAACGCTCCAACAGTGCCGACCAATAAGGTATGTGCCGATAGATTTACCATTGCCCAGACGATAATAATGCGATCAAGCATATTCAATCGTTCAATATCCCATTCACCGCGGACTAGTATCCTCACCCATCCCACCAGCAGTAGAATGCGGTGAATTGTAAAGTCAAGCGGCCCAACCATAACGACTTGCCCGACAGTGATATAGCAAGCGGAAGCCAATAACGGCGCAAATGCGAAACGCCGAGGTAAAACAAAAACGAGTGCGGCCGCCGTCAGCACAAACACAAGTGCGGCGGGATGGATATTAGTAGTAGCGGGAGCGGTGGGATCCATTGTGGCTTATTTCCTTTCACCGAGGGACACGGGCTTTACATAAGCCAATCGACCACAGCGCAAGCACGCGGTATTTATCGAATGCACCTTGAACGCTTCGTAGCCTGCGGGGCATTACTTTTGACATAGGCAACAATACTACCGACATTATCATTCGCGCGATTGATCCTACTCCCACGGCCCACCTGAACGCTATCGCGTTTGGGCGGCCAAAATGCTTTCGCAGGAAGTACAGATTGGATTCGCGCTGCATCAGCGCCCCAAAGTGGTTACGCTTTTTCTTGGGGGTACTCCCGGCACCATAATGCAGTATTCGCTGCGCCGCCAAATAGCGTATTTTTCCGCCGTCACGCCAAATGCGATAGCACAAGTCTACATCATCGGCATACATGAAGATTCTCTCATCGAATCCTCCGATCCTCTCAAATACGTCACGACGTATCATGAAACATGCCCCGGACAAGCAATCGACGTCGCGATCGTCACGGTGGTCCCAATAGACCTGCTCAACGGGGCTTATCGCTTTTATTTTAGGTAACAGACGATACAGCATGATAAGTCTGCTTAGCTGACGGATCGGAGACGGAAACGTCCGTGCGCAGGTAAGTTGGATATTTCCCGTGGAATCTTCCAAGCGACATCCCGCGCCATGGTAAACGGTATGCCCGTCAAGAAAGCGGGCCATGCCGGTTATCGCATCGGTCAGAAGCTCGGTATCGGGGTTAAGAAAAAGTAGATACCGTCCTCGTGCGCCGCGCGCCGCCAGATTGTTGGCTTTTGCGAAACCATAATTTCGGCCCAACTGCTTGAACGTAAGGTGTGGATATCGTTTGCGCACCAAATCATCACATCCGTCAAAAGAGCCGTTGTCCGCGACCATTACCTCAAATCGCAAATTCGCCGTGTTTTCATATATGCTTTTCAGGCATTGTGCAACAAAGTCTTTCGAATTCCAGTTGATTATAACAATTGTGACATCCATATCGTGCCGCCGCTTATCGCCAAATGGTTGGACGTAACATCAGTTTATTAATTTGTTGCCGCCGTAGATAGCGAATAAGTTCACGGTCTTCTACCTGCGGAGTTTGTGAAAGGTAACCCTGAACAAATCCGGTTAGAACACCCAAAGCTCCTAAAAAATAGGGGCGCCTGAAAATGCGCCTCGTGCACTTGGCTGTTACAAACAGGGGATGGTATCCCGCTATCCAGTTCGCGCGACCGTTCTTCACCGCATTACGCCACGTTCCGTCCGCCGAGCCGGTCGGTTTATGCTGCATTACCCGAAGCTGAGGGAAACTGCGCGTTGAAAAGCCCGCCATGTGCGCCTTCACTTCATCGAGAGTATCCCACCCCGGCGCCCGCAGCAATCCGCCCACGGCCTCCCAACAAGCCCGGCGATACATTTTTGTTGCACCGCGCACATGGAAACGAGGTTGGCGCTCCAATTCGACTGCGCCTCCCTTAACGCTGTAAACATCGCCGCCCCCTATGCCCAAGGACGGTTCATTTTCGAAAAGGTCCAGCAAGGTTTCAAAATACCGCGGACCGAACGACAAATCACCGTCCAGCTTTACGATAAAATCCCATTCAAGCATGGCTATGTGCGCAAAACCGTCGTCGAATGCCTCGATGACGCCCCCGCCGGCTTCGCGAAAACCTCTGTCGACGCGATGGACAACCTGGAGCCACCGAACACCGCGGGCGAAATTGTCGGCGATGCGTCCCGTTTCATCCGTGGAGCCGTCATCAACGATTACAT
>WJJU01000756.1 GCA_014729595.1 Chitinivibrionales bacterium | reverse complement strand
GGACATGCCCGTGCGCTTCTTGCGCTCGAAAATCAGGACAAACAAACCGAATTTGCTCAAAAAATCATAAATGAGTCTTTAAGTGTTCGCGATGTCGAGCGGCTGTCGCAAGAACGACGGCGGGAACCCTCAACAACAAAAGCTCAAAAACCAAAAAACGACCAACCAGCTCTCGATCCGGACACCGCCGAGGTTGTCGATAAGCTTCGCTATCGCTTCGGTACCGAAGTTCGCATAATTAAAGGAATCAAGGAGAGAGGCAAAATAGAAATCTCTTATTACGATACCGATGATCTTAACCGTCTTCTCGACATTCTCCTAGTTAAATAACCCACAACACCCATACAGCCCGTAGATGTCCAAGAAGGCTAAAAAGAAAAAAACGACAAATCGCTATACGGTCATGCTCGTACCGGAAGGGAACGAAAAAACGTTCTCATTCGGTATTCATCGTAACTTTTTGAGCATAATTGCCGCAGCCGTTCTCATATTTGCTCTTGGGGTCACGGTGCTGCTGTTTAAAGCGGGGGATATTGGGCTTAAATTGCAGCTAGTTCGCTTTCTGCGCGAAGAAAACACGCAGCTCAGAAAAGAAAACGAGCAACTACAAAATCTTGCATCGAAAGTCGATTCCATGATGCACCTTATTGTGTATTTGGAACGCATCGGCACCGCGATAGGGGTCGAATCTCACGAAATACCGGTCCCCTCTGCTCTTGGGGGAGATCAGAGCATTTTCACTAAGGACCCTCATGATCATTTTCTTGATGATCTTCGAGGTGGGAGCGCCGGTGAAGAGATCGAATTATCGAATGGACCAAGGTCGAGACCGGATTATCTCGCCTCCATACCTAACATAAGGCCGGTGGAAGGTTGGATAACTAAAAAGTTTAATCCCAACGGTTCCGATAACGAAGGTATACACAACGGAGTTGATTTTGCGGCGCCTACGGGAACATTGATTCGGGCGACGGCTCCGGGAATCGTTGACTCAGTTATGCACGATACGTATTTTGGATTGATGATATCCGTGAAACATAAATATGGTTTCACAACCAGGTATGCCCACTGTTCACAAATTCTTGCCAATCCCGGCGACCGCGTGGGACGCGGTCAAACCCTCGCTTTGGTAGGTAATACCGGACGTTCATCCGCTCCCCACCTTCATTATGAGATTCTACGCGATGGTGCACACGTTAATCCACTAAAGTACATACTCGATCAGGGCGTTCAATAGGTACGTCCGCCCGTCGACCATTACGGAAGGGTGCAAAAGAATGGATAAGGTAAGCAGCAAAGGACATTTCAGCATATTCGGAGAAGGCACTCACTTTGAAGGTACTGTAAACGCTCCGCACAGCATTCGTATAGAAGGCTCGTTCAAAGGAAAAATTCAAACAACCGAAGACCTCTCCGTTGGGGCTTCAGGCCATATTGAAGCGGAAATCCACGCAAAAAATGCAATCATCGGCGGCAAAGTCGTGGGCAACATCACCGTCGAGAACCGCATCGAACTCGAGGCAAACTCTTCCCTCATCGGTGATCTCAAGGCTCGTGATCTCATAATCAACGAGGGTGCCGTTTTTCATGGTAATTGTTCCATGAACGCCGGCCAAGGTGAAAAAGTATAAGCGACAACACCCCTAAGAGCCGCTTTAAGAATGAGCTACGTCAGGAAAAGGCCGAGCGATAAGGCCCGGATGGGATCCTGTATAGCGTGAAACGAGACATATCCGTTGAGATTATGCTGAGAAGGCGCCACGAAACAGACAGGTCGTCGCAATTGGCCTGAGCAGCGACTCATTTTCCCGGCCCGTTCATGTTTGCTTACTCAACGGCATATCCAACGGCTCATTGAAAGTCTCGGAATCTTTGGCAGTACGCTGAGGGCACGGGAGTCAAACTCAATGGATCGAAAACAGTTGAAGGCCGTATTCTCCGATCCCCCGGCTCAGGTCGGGCACAAGCTTCAGATCGCCCTCTTTGTGCTTACCTCCCAAAGACGGACTCAGACCGGAAGTGATACGCCATCATGACACCATCTGGTTGGCGGCAATTAAGTATTGCTCTTAATCATGTTTGATATTTTCCGGCAGCCTTTCCGATCTCTTCAAACGTGCTCCTTATACGCTTTTCCGATACAGGAAATAAGGTCTTAATTTCCTGCTGAGCAAACAGTGAAATGATATATTCTTCTCTTAGAAGCATCATTTCTTCGATCAGCCAAGGCCCTTGGGGATGACCCGCCAGCGAGCTTTCCAGTTTCACCGTTTCCTTATCGAAAGCACTTACTTTTTTTATTCTCTCACGGTACCGTATGGGATCACTGAAAGC
>WJJU01000755.1 GCA_014729595.1 Chitinivibrionales bacterium | reverse complement strand
TACGCACGAACATCCATTACCTCAACAATGATAGCATTGGCGCCTGGCTCGGTAAGATGCGGTACGACCTGAGCCTTCTGCATTCCAATGAGAACTTCCGGGTGAAGCTTTTTGGAGGATTTGATGCAGATCCGATTGGCCTGGTTGATGAGAAGACGAATGACCGCGGCAATGACCTTATCAACTATCGATATCCCAAATCTGGCGTTGGCAAAGGTGGAGCACGGATTGATATATACCCGTCGGATCGCTACTCCCTTTCTATTGATGGAAGTTTCAATAAATCCTTCCGCGCTTCATCCCCCCCAGACTACTACATCGAAGGAACCGAAATCCATAGTCTTCGAAAACGTCTGAATGTTGCTGGTGATGTGTCGCTTACCGACAACGTTATCGCAAATGCATACGTAAGTGCCCGCGCATTCAATCACTCCCATACGAATGTTGAGCATGCCGGTGGAAGCAGAAAGTCATCAAAGACAGATTTCCTGGATTTCGAAGGCGAAATGCGTATTCATGCTAAAGACAAGATCCCCTTTGGCAATCGAAGCAATATGGTTGCCGGCGTAACAGTATTGCGTGAAGCGATTGTAAGCGAAAATCTTTCTTCTGACGTCAACCGAATTACAGGGGCTCTATTCGGTATGGGGACCTGGGAATCCGTCGGTATCATGCCGATTGTCATCAATCCTTCACTGCGAGTAACTGTCTGCCAAAATGCTGATACAGATGCTGACGAACTTATTCTGGCAGCAGTAACGCCAAAACTGGGAATGAAAGTAAACAACTTCGGTTCCGACAACTTGAGTGTTTCGGCTGAATATGGTCAAGCCTTCACATCACCGCCTCTAAAGAAGATGTACTACGGTTTCAACATGGGGAATTCACGCTGGATTGTGGGTGAGCCGGATCTCGGCCCCGAAAAGGCCCATTCCTATAGTGCTACTGCAACCTTGAGGGAGAGCCGCCATACATCCCTTTCCTGTACAGGATTCTACACAAAAATATCAAATCGAATTGTTGGCTATTGGGTACGTGATTCGACCGGTAGAATTCGAAGACGCGATAAGGACGGCAATATCGATCCTGATGGTCCCCTTTTAGAACAGTCGTACCGAAATAGTGATTGGGGATTTAAACGGGGTTTCACCGTTCGCTTCCAGGTCCGTCCTGTGAATTGGTTCGATATTGCTGCAGATCTAAATCATGTGACTTCAATGTCGGAAGATGAAACAGGTGGAGAACTTGTTGAGGATGACAACTACACACCCAACAGCATCTCACTTACCACGCGTATTCGCTTCAGCAAAGTACTGGCAGCTCTTCCCGATTTGAGGGTTCAATTCCAGTGGAATGACCGCTCAAAGGACTACCATGAAGAGGCGTATATTCCACGCGAAATCGATGTTGGTGATACTACGTATACCTACACGGACACAGCTTATGTGTCGTTCTACGAAGATGCCTATGCGAAGATAGGTGTGTCTTTACATAAACAATTCTCTGATGCCCTCAAGCTTAAAATCGGTGCAAACAATCTGCTTGGGCATATCAAGCGCGGCCACTCTGGATTGAGCTATGGCCGCGTCTATTATGCTTCTATACATCTCGATATTCCTAATGTGAAGAATACCAAAGACCTATTAAAACTTTATTAATCAAAGGAGGAGCCATGCGCTCGTTGATTTTCGTTTTCCAAATTACTGTTCTGTCCTTGGCCAGTATGATGGCTGTTGGATGTGACAGCTCAACCAACTCTTCTGCGGTAGTTTCATATTCGCGTGACACGGCCAACGTTGACTACAAGGGTGAGAACAATGTGGTCTTCTACGATTTCTCAACAGGAACCAAAACTCCGCGCAGTCACGATGCGTGGGATCTGGCTTTTGATACAGACAGGTTCGTTATTGCCAACTCCGGGGAGTATGGCTATTGTGTTCTGGTTTGCAGTACTGGCGATACGACCATTGCAACGGATTTTTCGGGATGGAAAGACTCATTGGACATCAGTGTTGAAGATGGTTGGTTTCGGCTACTCAGTGAGGAATCGAATTCTCTGGGCCTGAATTACAAGACGGGGTCGGGCATGGGTTCAACCTATACAAAGAATGTTTATATCATCCGTACCGAAGATCAGAAGTTTTACAAGGTCCAGATCACCGGTTCGATCGCGATGGGTGCAGGCATTCGGATGAGAATCGACTCGCTCAATGGTACCGGGGCAGTTGAAGACACGTTTGAGACAAACAGTGCCTATGATTACGTCTACCTCGACCTCGAAACAAAGTCAACCGTAGATTTTGCTCCCAAAAAAGATGCATGGGATATCAAATTTGGGCGAACCGGTGAATTCATCATGGATGCAATGACAAGTGGTAGAAGCTCAATATCGATCAATAAAGAAGGCGGAGTACAAGCTGCTATCGTTGATGCAGAGAATCTCTCTGACGTAACCGAAGCGCTTGGCGCCACATTCAGCGATGACCTTTTAGCAATCGGTCACAATTGGTACTCGTATAACAGGACTGATAAAATCTACGAACTGGCCTCAAATGTGTATGTCTTTGAGACTACTGAGGGGAACTATGCAAAGATGAAGATTTACACGTTCAAAGGGCCGAACAACGAAAGTTTTTGGGCTGACTTTGACTATTACTACCAGGAAGACGGCGCTTCTACATTCTCAAAGTAGGTTTCGCAAAAACGAGCACCCTATAGAACACTCTCTCTCTACGCGACACTGCCCCCGGGGTGGTGCCGCGATTCTAACTTCGGAAAGGAACTGATTGTGACATCAGACAAAAAAGCAATTCTTCTCGTTGCATTCGGCACAACAGTGCCGCATGCAGCAGAGGCATTTGACCGGTTTGAGACGGTTACACAATCACGCTTTCCGGATGCGGAAATCCGCTGGGCCTATACTTCTTCGATCGTGCGAAAGAAACTCGCTGAACGGGGAGAGAGAAAGGAGAGCGTTGGGGAGGCGCTCGAGCGGTTCGCCTATGACGGCTATCGCAACATCGCGGTGCAGTCGTTGCACACCATTGCCGGAGCGGAATACCACAAAATGCTACGCGAGATTTCGGTCTTTCAGCACAAACCGGTTGCTCAAAACATTGCGGTCGCGGCTGGAAAGCCGCTACTGGCAAACTACCCCGATGCGGAACGTGTGGCCAAAGCCATGGTTGCCGGAGCGCCTTCTGAACGAAAGCACTACGAAGCGCTTGTATTTATGGGGCACGGGAGTGAACACCACGCTTCAGACCTAGCATACGTTGCATTGGCGTCAATGCTCAATAATATTGACAACCGCGCCTGGATGGGTACAGTCGAGGGGCATCCCACTCTGGGGGAGATCCTGATCGAATGCAAAGCATCCGGATGCCACACGGCATGGCTGATTCCCTTTATGTCGATTGCCGGAGACCATGCGATACATGATATGGCTGGTGATGATCACGATTCATGGAAAACCATGTTTGAAAACGAGAGCATCACCTGTAAAACCGTTCTTATGGGGACACTGGACAACGAAGCTATCAGGGATATCTGGTTGGATCATCTGCAGCGTGCTTTAACGGAGGCAAAATGAGAACCCTTTTGACTAAGAAAAGATCAATTGTACAAACCGCATGTGTAATTGTTGCTGCAACCTGCACCGCCGCTGCTCAAATGCCACCTTCGCGAATGACTATGCCTGCGGAAAAACAGCTTGAACTGATTGCGGAGACCGATGACTCAATCACCGTGCTGGACAGCCGGGGCAAGAAAGTAACACTCGCCAGGAACCCAAGACGAGTCTTGCCTATTTACACATCGTACCTCAATGTATGGTATGAATGCGGGGGTACTGCCGTGGGAAGGCCATCAACGGCCTCCGCAAGAGTTCATGAAAACGCCCGTTCGCTGCCTGCTGTAGGTCACGTCACCAATCCCAATATGGAGAAAGTTTTTGCGCTCAAACCGGACCTGGTTCTGATGCGATTCGGATTTGCCGGACACAGCAGGATTGTTCCCATTCTTGAGAATGCAGGAATACCGTACCTTTCACTGACCTATGAGAACTACGACGACTATCTCCGAGTTGTGGATGTTTTCACTCACTTGACAGGGCGAGATGACATTCGCACCGATTCCGTAGCGGCTGTCAAAGCGCGTGTGGATTCGGTGATCTCCCTTGTCCCCGGAGAGAAAAAACCTCGTGTATTGATTCTGTTTGGTTCGGCCATGGGTGTTGTGGTCAAGCTGCCCGGTTCCCTCGTTGGTTCCATGGTTGAAGATCTCGGGGGTGTGAATATTGCCCACGATGCCCGTTTGACCAGCGACGAGATGCAGATTTTCAGTATGGAGAGACTGGTCGAGCGCGACCCGGAAGTGGTACTTGTACAAATGATGGGCAAACCTTCAATGGTTAAAGAGAAAATCAAGAAAGACATTGCCTCCAGCCCCGCATGGAAAACCATATCTGCCGTCAAGAACGACCGTGTGCACTATCTGCCTTTGGATGGGTTTCTTTACAAACCCAACAAGCGCTATCCGGCATGCTATTTGTATCTGGCACAATTGCTATACCCTGAGGATGTTAAATGAAGGCAACCGGGGCTGCTGTCAAGAAACCTTCAACGAAGCAAGCTGGTGTAATTCTCGTAGTGATGATTGCCCTGGTTCCGGCAGTGGTCCTTCTTGGGCTTGGAATCGGGTCTATGAGTATCAGTCCTGTCGGTGTTGTCCGAGCGCTGCTTTTTGAGAAGGATACCATCGCCCATCAGATTATATGGAATATCAGGCTTCCT
>WJJU01000754.1 GCA_014729595.1 Chitinivibrionales bacterium | reverse complement strand
CTCACATACTACAAAGATTTGCAGGAGGACAAAGAGCCATTCTTTGACGGCGCCTCTTCGATGGAGCTGGTGCTGCGGGTCTTTGCGAATGTGGTGCGGACGCTTTCGGTTCGCGAGGAGTGCATTGAAAGGCGGCTTGATCCTTTCCTCCTGGCCACCGATTTGGCCGATTATCTTGTTCGTAAAGGACTGCCGTTCAGGCTCGCTCACAAAGTAGTGGGGCGCATTGTAGGGCACTGCACTCAAAACGACCTGCCCCTTACTTCGCTTACGCTTGCGCAACTGGCTGAGTTCTCACCGGAATTCACTTCGGACGTCACCGAGATATTCCAATGGAAGCAGGCTCTGCGGGGACGGGATATCGCGGGCGGAACGGGGCCAAGCAGCGTTGCGGAACAGATCCGCAAAGCCCGAGACCTCGTGCATTAATCACCGGGGGGCGCTATACCGCGTGGAACGCTCTTATACGAGTCCGTGCGGCCCGGCCTTTGTCCGTTGTGGCGAGGTTGCGCCCGGCATGCGTCGCGTTGGATGAACGCGGTAGTCCGTGTGCTTCGTGAATACCGGCAAGCGCGGGTAGTACACGGCGCGGGCAAACAATGACGCCGCTTTAGACGAATGGCTTTGGTGGATCGTCGGTGCGAATCATCGGAGGAGCCTACGCAAAGGTTATTATCAATCGACGGGCAGCGTAAAATAAAAGCTCGCCCCTTTGCCGACTTCGCCCTTCGCCCAGATCCTTCCCCCGTGACGGCTGATTACCCGCTCCACCGTAGCCAGTCCGACACCGGTGCCGGCAAACTCACTCTCGGGATGCAGGCGTTTAAACGGCATGAACAGATTTTCCGCTTGCTTCATGGGAAAACCGGCTCCGTTGTCGCGCACGAAAAAAATGGTCTCATTTTCTTGCTTGAAACTGCCGAACTCGATGGCCGGATCCGCCGCTTTGCCGGTATATTTCCAGGCGTTACCTAATAGATTCGCCAGCGCAATATTCATCAGGCGTTCGTCGGCCACGGCTCTCATGCCGTCTTGGATGACTATGGCCACTTTTCGTTCCGGCTCCGCCTCGTGAAGATCGGTAAAGATCGAGCGGGCTATGTCGCTCAAATCGAGGTCGCGGCGAACCATCTCTTGGCGAGTAATCCTCGAAAGACTGAGCATGTCGTCAATGAGCGCCTGCATCTTGTCTACGCCGCGAATGATACGTTTAAGGTAATCCCGCCCTTCCGTATCGAGTACCTCACCGTAGTCTTCAAGAAGAAAGTCGCTAAAGGCCCGCATGGTGTTAAGGGGAGCGCGAAGGTCGTGTGAAACCGAGTATGAAAAGGCTTCCAATTCGCGATTGGCAGCATCAAGCTCTTCGGAATGCTTTTTGAGTGCTTTGGCGGCGTTCTCACGGTCGGTTACATCGTCTAATACACCCACCAGGCGAATCGGGTTTCCCTTGGGCGAATATTCCAATTGTCCGAAGTATTCCACCCATCGCCACTGCTTGTCGTTTTGACGTCGTATGCGATATTTTCCTCTCAACAGATGCCCCGCGCGTCTGCTTTCCGCAATTTCCCCTTTCAATCGTTCCAAGTCCTCGGGGTGAATCACTTCCGCCATAAAAAAGTCACGTCCTATCGGGTCGTCACGTGGCGACAGACCGAAAATCTCGAACATACGCCTGTTTTCCCATAGTGCTCTATCGCTCTCAATTTCCCACTCAAAGACTCCTAAATGCGCCGCATCGGTGGCAAGACGTAATCTTTTTTCGCGCTCTTTCAGCAAGTCTTCGTTACGCTTTCGCTCCGTCGTTTCCGTCAGTGCCAGTACAAGACCCGCGACGGTACCCGTTGCATCCTTTATCGGCGTAAGGACCCAATTCCAGTAGCTTTTTGCGCCGTCCGAACGGTTCGAAAAAGTCAACGGCCAATCATGAAAATCTTCGGAAACCCCCGTGCCCCGCACCCGGCGAAAAATTGCTTCAACTTGCTCATTGGGAAACACGGCAAGTATGTTTTTGCCGATCAATTCCGATGGTTGATATCCGCTCACCTCCGCATAGGCTTTATTTATGCGAACGAACCTGAACCGCCGGTCGAGATAAGCCAAAAGAAAGCCCGTGGGACTGTCCACAACCGTTTGCAGCAATTGGCGTTCTCGTTCCAATTCGCCGCGTGAAACCCGCAGTTCTTCGTTGGCGACTTTTCGTGCCTCGAGTTCTTCCGCCACACGATATTGAGACCCGCGCGCGCGCAGGCTTGAACGCACCGCCGCGACAAGGGTCTGCGTTAGAACGGGGCGAACGAGGATATTGGCGTTGATATGGGCGTATTTACTAAGAAGAGAAAATGCTCCGTCAACCGGCTTTCCCGCCCCCAGCATTAGAATTATCGGAAAATCCGACCACTCCGGCTGGCGACGGAGCGTGGAGGCAAGAAGCTCGACATTTTCCGACCCCAGGGCTTCCTCCGCTATGATGGCCGTCCCTGCAATCCCCTCGATAGCTCTACATGTCTCAAAGATATCATTGCAGATACAGGGGCAAAAACCCGCGTCGGCAAGGATGTCTTTAAGTACGCCCGCATCGTCCACCGTCGGTGCAAAGATAAGAACGCGCTCAAGATGCGACGGGGCTGCGTTCAATCAGGGACACTCCTCTTCGGGGTCGGGGCACTCGCCTACATAGCGTGGAATCCCATTGGATATTCCTTCAAACTTGTCCAAAACAGCACCGATTCGTATTCCAGAGGAGCCCATAATCAGCTCTCGAATGGTTTGGTCATGCTCGCCGCTTCTTCGCTTTCGCACCGAGAGCGCTTTTCTGACTGTGCCGCGGTACTCAAAATAGCCGAGGTTCACGACGGTATCTGAAACATAGGATACTTCAAACGGCGGATTGCCCCCGCTGAGCCCGAAGCCAACCTGCTGGGCCATGGTCATGAGTGTCACGACACCGCGAACGCCGAGGAATGCGGCCAGTTCGTGGAGATGCACCGACAAGAAGTGTTCATCGGGAAGTGCGTAGGCATAGCCGTTTAAACTGTCGACGGCTACAACCGACGTTTCGTGTTCGACGACTTCCTTGATCACTCGGCTGCTGAACTCGCCCGCCGTCAGTTCCGCGGGATCGATCTGCACTATTTCAAGCAGGCCCTCATCTCGCCGGTGTTCAAGATCCATTCCCAGGCTTTTAGCGCGGCTCTTGATCGTTGCCATTCGTTCATCGAAAGTGTAAATGGCTGAGCGTTCGCCCCGCCGGGCGGCGGCAATTGCAATAGCCGTAACCAGCGCGGACTTTCCGGTTCCCGCCGCACCGGAAAGAAGCGTGGCGGTACCCCGGTCGAGGCCGCCGCCAAGAAGAGAATCAAATTCATCGATGCCGGTACTGACCGTTTCCGGAGAAAAATCTTTTTTATATTCGGACGATACAAGTCGGGGAAATACTTTTAACCCGCCACGCACTACGGCATAATCATGCATACCTGACATAAAATCATGGCCGCGCAGCTTTTCGATTTCCAGCCGACGGCGGGTGGGGCCGTATAACGGCTTAGTTCTGCTCATGGTAATTACCCCATTGACCACCGTCTTCAATTCACTGCGCTCTTCGGTGCTTGTATCCGTCAGCAAAGTCGTACTTGAACGTCCGCTTAAGAATTCTTTCAGCATCATGAGCTGACGTTGAAACCAGACCCGTTCTCTGGATAAGAGCCGAATCTCGCTTAAAGAATCTAAAACGATCCGCTGTGGATCATATTCACTGATTAGACGTACAATAGAATCGATAATTTGAGGCAATTCAACTTCCGCCGGAGCGATCATCGTCTGACCACGACCACCGGTCCCTCGGTCGCCGTAAAACGAAAGGCGGTTGATGCTTACTCCCTCAAGCGACCAGCCGTGCGAACGGGCGATCTCATCTATTTCCGCCGGCTTTTCGGAGGTGGCGATATACATACACCGATCACCTTTACGGGCTCCCGCGATGAGGAATTGGAGGCCCAGCGTTGTTTTGCCGCTGCCGCTTGACCCCTGGATTGCATACATGTTTTTAGGTGGCAATCCGCCACGCAAGATGATGTCCAGCCCGTCTATGCCGGTAGATATGAGACTATTTCGTTCCATATACCACCTTCGGTGTCTCGTTTTATAGCCGTGAATGGGTGGTACCGAGTCGTTCTGTAATTGACGCAATGATTGTGCCTGGATTGGTCATTGAGCACATGGTATGCACTTTCGGCAAGTTCAGAAGGGTTGCGTAAGCGAAATAACTCTCTCCCGGAGGCGTTGAGTGTGGTTTTCGCGCTTATTCTTACCATTTCCTCGAGTGATCCACGGTATTGCGCAATCGCCATATTGAATTCTGAACTCAAAGCCCATTCCACATTTCACTGATAGCCGTTGCCGTTCAAAAATCCACTCTCAACCAAATAAACCCACTCGGCATACGTTTTGCTATCAAACTGTTCGATATCTAACCAATTCATTCGTGCAACCGCACTTGTAATAGAAAAAACGGGGCGGTCACGGAGAGGGTGGAGGAATGCGTGGCACAAATGGTCGGACTCGCGTTTGCGATTTTGAGAAGCGTTCCGGTGTTTATGCGAAGCCTTTTCCATGATTTTGATCCGACAGCTTTGGGACTTCTCTACAATCGCACCCAATTAAAAGCGCTTATTATACTCAACCGTATGCGGCGGCCTACCATGACCATGCTTAGTACTTCGCTCGATCTTCAAAAAGGTTCAACAACCGGTTTGGTCGACGGGCTCGAAAACCAAGGACTTGTGAGACGATGTCGAGATCAAGAAGATCGTCGCAGCATCGTGCTGGAGCTGACCGAACAAGGAACCCGAATAGCCGAAAAGTCCGAAACCATGGTTCAGCGCCATATCAACGGAAAACTGGACATCCTGACCGACACCGAGAAAACGAAACTGATCGATTGTGTAGAATTTCTTAACAATATTGCCCGGAAATTAAGCGAATGTGTTCGATGAAAAAACTATCCGTCTTTTTGTCATTACCGCTGCTATTGATGTTGTTGGGTTGCGTCGGCCCACGCTATCATACCCGTGTCGAGGAGTTTGTCTCATTTGAGGCGGCGTACGACACGCTTACGTTAGGAGAGCCTCCGGCATTCTGGATCGAGCATAATGAGTTGGATTCGCTTATCGCCTTGGCGTTTGTTCGTAATCCCGAAGTGCTGACGGCGTGGGCGCGAGTCAGGCAAGCCGCGGCGGCGGCGCGTATCGCAACGTCGTCACTGTTCCCGTCGCTTTCGGCTTCCGCAACGGCGTCGCGTTCTAAAATATCCGGGATCACGACGGGGGTCGGCACCGGGACGCAAGGTCCCTCATTACAGCAACCGCAAACGCAGCAACAGTTTGGCGATATCAGTGGGGGGACGGAGCATGTGAACCAGTTTCAGAGCTCGTTTGCGGCGGCGTATGAAGTGGATCTTTCGACTCGGTTGTTTCGACGACGGGCGGCGGCGGTACTGGACGCCAAGGCGGCGCGAGCCGATGCGCGCTCGATGAGTATCACACTTGCGGCAACACTTACCGATTCCTGGCTAATGCTTGTTGCGCAGCGCCAAACGGTTGATGTGCTCCTGGAGCAGCTCGATGTCTCGGAGCGATTCGTTGAGCTTACCGAACTGCGCTTTTCACAAGGTTTGGCTTCGGCGTTGGATGTTTTTCAGCAGCGGCAACAGACCGAAACCGTCCGCGGACAACTGGCGCTTGCACGAGGGCGTGTAGAAACATTTGAGCATAGGATTGCCACGCTGCTTGGCTATGTACCCACGCACGAATTGGGTGTTACCGTCCGTAATCTGCCCGAGGCTCCCGAACTACGAGTGGGCGGTGTCCCCAGCGACCTGTTTGAGCATCGTCCCGATGTGCGCGCGGCGTTTTTGCGACTCAAGGCGGCGGATACGAGAGCCGCGGCGGCGGTCTTAGATCTTTTGCCCTCGGTGCGGCTCTCCGGCAACCTCTTTGCCGACGCTCAGGCGATCGAGAATATTTTCGAAGAATGGCTTTGGACACTGTCGGCTTCGTTGTCACAACCGCTTTTTCAAGGCGGTCGTCTTGTGGCGGGCATACGTCAAGCTGACGCCACCGCTCTGGCCCAATACTACTCTTACATCGGCACGGCTCTGACGGCACTTCGTGAAGTACGCGACGCATTGGCTCAGATCCGTGCCCAAGAAAAGTATCTGGCAAGTCTTCGTGAGCAGGCCGATGACGCCGAAACAGCATTGCGGCTTTCGCGCGAGCGCTATGTGCAGGGAGCGTTGCCGTATTTACAAGTACTGACCGCACTACAATCGCTGCAACAGACGCGGCAAAACATTGTAGAAGCGCAGCGGCAGCTTTTGGCGTACCATGTTCAACTGTATCGGGCCGTCGGGGGAGGATTTACGAACATCGCGGAAGAACCGCAAGGAAAGGGTGCTTTGGATGGCTGAACAATCAAAATTTAAAAAATATTTGTTACCCGCGCTAATCGTTGGGGCCGCGGTCGTGCTTGCGATCGTGCTCGTCGTGACCCGCCGTGAACCGCCCCGCGCCCAAAGGCTTCAACAGGCGCCGCTGGTCGAAACGCATCCCGCTTATCCGGATACGCACACACTGACCATCAGCGTGTACGGGACGGTCGTGCCGGCGCGCGAGGTCGGTATCGTTCCACAGGTCAACGGACGCATTGTATGGGTCAACCCAAATTTTGTGCCCGGCGGAATAGTCAAAGAGGGTGAATTGCTGTTCGTTGTTGATAGTAGCGATTATGTGGTAGCGGTACGCGAAGCGCAATCTGCGCTCCAGGAGGCGGAAGCCCGGCTGGAGCAAGAAAAGGGGCAGCAAGAGGTGGCACGAAGGGAATGGGAATTGTTTTCCGATGAGCTTGATACCGCCGAAGTCGATCGTGAGCTTGCTTTGCGTCAGCCCCAACTCAGAACCGCGCGGGCGGCGGTGCAAGCCGCCGAGGCGCGTCTTGAGCGAGCGCGGCTCAACCTGAGCCGTACACGAGTGTATGCCCCATTCAACGGGTTTATACGAAACGAAGACGCCGACGTTGGTCAGCTTGTCTCGACTCAGTCCCGGGCCGGCGAGATTGTCGGCACCGACAAATACTGGGTCCGGGTCGCCATACCCGAAGAGCGAATCCCCATGATCGCTATTCCCGGCGTTAACGCCGATACCGGTTCACCCGTTCTTATCCGTCATGTTGTAGGGGGAAGAGAGATCGAGCGTCGGGGACGCGTGGAACGCCTTCTCGGTGATGTCGAGCCCGAGGGCAGAATGGCCAGGCTTTTGGTTAGTATCGAAGATCCGTTGGGGCTGGGCGATGCCGCTGATACCGCGGAGGTATTTATGCCGCTTCTGGTCGATGCTTACGTTCAAGTGTTTATTCGAGGGCCGAAACGCGGTGACTTGTACGAAATTCCGCGCCTGGCGCTCAGAAACGGCAATCAACTCTTTGTGGTTGGACCCGATACGACTTTATCGATCATCGAACCGGCCATCGTTTGGCGTAATGAAGACAGCGTGTATGTAAGTCGGGGTCTTTCGCCGGGTGACTTGGTGATTACCAGCCCGCTCGCTTCGCCGGTCGAAGGCATGAAAATTCGACTTCCGGACACAAAAAGCACAGTAAGCGATAAAGCGACCCGCGATACGACCCCGGGGCGGGTAAAGAAAATAGAGGACCGACAATAATGAACGAAAAGCAAGCACGACAAACACCCGGAGCGCTCGCCTACATGGCCCGCAATGCGGTCGCGGCAAATCTGATAATGGCCGTCATGATCGTAGGCGGCTTGCTCATGGTACCTTCAGTAAAGCAAGAAGTGTTTCCGGAAGTTACGCTCGACATGGTTTCGATATCGATACCCTATCCCGGCGCGAGTCCCGAAGAAGTGGAGCAGGGCGTGGTGCTGGCGGCCGAGGAAGCGGTGCGGGGAATCGATGGTGTCAAGGAAGTGCGTGCGACGGCGCGGGAGGGGGTCGGGACGGTGACGGCGGAACTCTACACCGCCGCGCGTGAAGATCGTGTTCTCAGCGATATTAAAAGCGCTATCGATCGGATAACGTCGTTTCCGCGTGATGCCGAGGAACCGGATGTTTCGCTGGTTACGCCGCTTCGTGAAGTTGTTTCGGTAATTTTGCACGGCGATTTATCCCCCGATCGCCTTCGTGAATTGGCCGAAAACGCACGCGAGGAACTGCTTAGTAGCGAAGACATTACGCAGGTGGAAATTACCGGCCTGCCTGCGCCGCAACTAATTATAGAAATCCCCCTCGAGAACCTTCGACGCCACAACCTCACGCTGCAGGATATAGCGCGAATCGTCGAACAAGCCTCGGTGGACCTTCCGGGTGGTGCTATCGAAACCCCCGCGGGTGAAATTCTTCTGCGTACGACTGAGCGCCGCAGGACCGTCGAAGAGTTCGAGAATATCGCGATTATTGCGGGCGATGCCGGTAGTCGCATAACCGTAGGCGAACTTGGGACGGTGTACGAAGACTACGCGGACCAGGACCAAGAAGCCTACTTTAGCGGTGAGCGCGCGGTACGTCTGACGGTGTATCGCGTGGGCTCCGAAACGCCTATACAGGTTTCAGAGGCGGTGCATGAATATGTCGAGACCAGACGAGAGCAGCTTCCGGACCAAGTCGGTATCGAGATATGGGATGACGCATCCGAGATATTCGAAGAACGCATGGGCCTTCTACTTAAAAATGCTATGTTTGGTCTGTTTTTCGTACTTCTCATTTTAGGACTGTTTCTTAAATTGCATCATGCTTTTTGGGTTACCGTGGGAATGGCCGCGTCGTTCTGTGGCTCGTTTCTTTTCATGGGGCTCCTTGGGGTCACGATAAACATGATCTCTCTGTTCGCGTTTATCCTGGTTTTGGGTATTGTAGTCGACGACGCTATCGTGGTTGGTGAGTCTATCTTCAATCGGCGCCAAAGGGGTGGAGGACCCATCGCCTCGGCGATCGACGGTGTGCGAGAAGTGGCCGTGCCGGTCGTTTTTTCTGTATTGACAACCGTTGTCGCCTTTTCGCCCTTGCTGTTCATTCCCGGGGTTATGGGAAAACTTTTTTCCAATATCCCGCTTATCGTGATACCAATTTTGCTTTTGTCACTTTTCGAATCCCTCTTTGTTCTTCCCGCTCACCTCGCGCACCACGAGAAAGGGGCGAAAGGCGGTCCCATAGCATGGGTCAATCACCGGCAGGACAAAGTATCCAAAGCCCTCGAGCGTTGGATAGATTCCTGGTACGTACCGCATCTACGTACCGTTCTTCGTTTTCGGGCAGTAACGCTTGCTGGAGCGGCCGCGATTTTGATTTTGACGCTGGGACTTTTTGGTGGTGGTATTATCAAATTTATGTTTTTTCCGACAATCG
>WJJU01000753.1 GCA_014729595.1 Chitinivibrionales bacterium | reverse complement strand
TTTTTCCAAACCAAAGAGATTTGGTCAACGGCGGACGATGATACGGGGAATGACTCTCGGCACCGATAAGAAGCACCGAACCTTTTTTGTCCCGATCGCGAATTCCCCGCACGGCCGAAGCCCCCGCGAGTCCCCCTCCAACAATAACATAGTCGAACTTTTTTTCCGCCACGATCGGCTCCTTTCCTCTTTGTTATTACTCCGATTACCGCATGCCGTACCTTCTTCATCACACAACATCTTAACCGATGCGGGGCCGTAACACATCAAGTGGCCCGACGCACAATCCGTCCGAAGTAACCAAATGGCGCATCATTCAGGCGCACACTCGATTCGAGCTACGCAAACGGCATACCAATGAAGGGGTATCCTTGCACAAACCCTTGGGGAGTAAGATGATCGACGATTATGTTGATTATCAAATGAAATGAACCGTGGCTGCGAAAAAAGGAACCAAAGAGGCTCCCATCAGACCGGCCCAACGCGACAACGGTAGAAGAGCTATAGCAACCGCCAGATCGTCAGGGTTTAGCGATCCAAACCGGAGCCTCCACCCGTACCGTGTCCTTCACGTACAAGGCACCGAAAAACGGGCGAGGCGGCTCAAGTTCGAAGCGTTGGAGAGAAATGCGGAATAGCGCCTTAAAGGTACAGCTGGTGTCATCCTCGCGCCAATCATCAATGCGGGCATTAATGTCCCCCGTCATTGATCTGATAGTCATTTTAAAATTAAAAGTACCCGACGTGCGCTTATCGGGTCGCCCATCCGGTCGTAGGCGCGACAGAGCTACCGAAGGTACGGTTACATCGATATTCGGATAGGCTTCGGTCTCGAACATCTTGTACATATCCTTATCGCGGCCCTTGTTGTGTGTTGTCAGTGATTTGACCGGAACTTGAAAAGCGGCGTTCAAAATCGTATCGGTGCTTCCTCCGGCGCCGACTCGTCCACTTACCGTGAAACGCACGGTGTCGGTTACCCCCTCAAAAGGATGAATGTTCGACTCTCCATAAAAATGCGCCACCGCACCGACGGGGCACTCCAGGGTCGCGGAAGATTCTCCCCAAGGTATGGCCACCATTCCAAGCCCGATAAAGCCCGCAAGAATAATCACGTGGTATCGACGCGTACCGCCGCTTCTCATATTCTCCTCCTTCGAATTCCGCCCCCCCCAGGCGAATGCCTTCCGTGCACGTTCCGAGTAGTTGATTGCCCATAGACACCCATAATTTCACCCATAGCCCCCCCTTTTTGCCGATAAATATTTCCGAATCCGAAATGAATATTCACGATTTCGACAGTGACGGGAAGAGGGTTGACTTGAATTCCATTCAAGCGACTCACTCATGCGCCCCGTCAGTCGAGATCCCAAAAACGGCCCGGGCCCTGATTGCGTGAATTGTCGTGCGGCAAATCGACCAAGTCTTTGCATGCTCTCCTCACGCGGAGCCGTCGACTTTTGATAAAATGATAAGCACCGTTCCAACCCCGCGACTACTGAACCGTGGCCTGAATTTCGGGTACCGGTACCCCCTCGCCACGCTCACCCGGCGACGGATCCGTATGCGCAAATGCATGATCCTGAGATGTATTTTCAATTTCCACCGTTTCCGCCGCCCAGCGGTGACAATAGCCGCACCTCCCGCACCGACCACGCACACAATTATGGCCGGGCATACCCTTGAGGAAACCTCGAAGTCCTGCATTGTCAATGTAGGCGGAAGCCTGCTCGTGCTCCGAATTATCGGCAAGCGCCGCATCGGAATTGTCCGTAGCAACATACTCAGGCCCCGTTTTCGCCTGTGCAATACGAAAAAGTGCCCGCGCCATAGGCAACCTTTGAAGAGGACCGGGCTCCTCATAACCGGCCGCTCGATTTGCCGGGCCCACAATATCCAACAAGTTTCCTTCAAACCGACGCTTTGCATAAGCCTCTACACGTTGCAGCAGCAGCTCCGTAGGGCTGTTCACGATACTGATGCGGAAATGAGTGTAACCGATATCTTCATAAAAACACAAATCCTCCGGTCTAATCCACACCGCACGAATAAAATTTACCGGATAACGCAGCCGTTCGGCGTACCATTTCCGACAGCGGCCGGCCGAGCACTCGTGCGCCTCGATATTTTCACCATGCGGCGCAAAGCCGTCCGAATAAACCGCCCCATACACGGATGAAGGTGGACATGCCATATCAACGGTAAGCTGAAGATCGCATGCAACGGCCTCACGGATAGCCGCAAGACGCGCAAAATCACGGTTGCAGGCGGTGGCGCTCAGGCAAAGTGAATCGGCGCCCATATCGGCCCAGAGGTACGCCGTATGAGGATCATCAATCCGCGCGCCCAGCCCGGCATGAACGGAAAGCTCCGGATAGTTTGATTTGACAAAACTCAAGAGAGAGAGCGATGAAAGGCTTACGCGGTCGATACCAAGATCAGTGATGTAATCCAACACGCGACGAAGCGCACGAGAGTCGGATGCAAGGGGGATCGATGATTCCACTTCATCGCCTTCCAACACGTAACAAAAAAAGAGCCCGTGGTCATGTGCATCACGGACGGCGCAACGCAAATCGGCATCACCGGCGAATACCGAATCAACGCCGGCCGTTGTCCCGGCGGCGTCCTTTGTAAGTCTACCGTACACCTCTCGAACCTCTGGGAAAGCCGCGAGCCGCGCCGCCGGCTCGGACTCGAAATTGCACGCTACGCTCAACCTCATACTCATCAACTCCCGCCTGTAACCCCGCGATTCCGTAATTAAAAGCACAAATACACAGGCATTCATCTCCCCCACTCAAGAGATTCGGCATCGGGATGCCGGCCACTTTGGCACCGGAAACCGCGGAAAAACAAAAACCGCAAAAAGTAGGTACTAAATCCCGATATTACGCAATCACCATACCACCTTCATCGTTGCCGGCGTTTATGAGGGGTAAATGCAGCTTGTGGTGGGTTAAAAAGGGATGCTCCGCTCTCCAAATGGCATGCAAGTTGCTAATTTCCTTACCGCCATCCCCGTCTATCTCCGAAGTGAGCGATATGACGGAAGTCGCCTTGTGAAGCAAATGCGCAAAACAGGCTTCCCATAAGCGCTAAAAGCCGCTAACACAATGAGCGTCGTCGCGCGCTTTAGCGAGTTGGCCGTATGCAAGGCGTCCCCCCGATTGAGCCCGGAGGCATGGCGACGAGTCAAGTTGGGACTCTAACGGGAGGAGAACGAAGCGCACGGTCGATACCACCAAGCGCAGCGGCGGGTCGTTTAGGTCGGAGGCTCTAATCCGCCGAGGCCGCGAACGAGAGACACAGGAGGAAGAGAACTGATGCACTGAACGCCATGTTTTGTATTGCCCTTAGAGTGCCGAAGCGGTACCAAGAAAATATGCGGGCCGAATCGTAGCTACCCCAAAAAACGATTTCAAGGAAATAACTATGAGCGACGGAAATAAAAAGCGAGTGGCGATTCTGGGAGGCGGTTTCGCCGGTCTGGCGGCGGCTCGTGCACTCCAAAACAGCGAGAAGAAGCATACGGTTACGCTCATCAACCGCCACCCGGATATTCATTGTCGTTTCCTGCTCCCCGACCTTGCCGCGGGCGCCGTCGATGCAAAACATCTCCTTCATCCTATAGAGCGGCTGGGCAATCGATTTGGTTTCGATTTTATCCATGCGGAAGTAACCAAAGTGCTTTTCGAAAAAAAACAACTTCGCTTGGCCGACGGAAGAGAAATCGCGTACGACTATCTCATTTTTGCTCCGGGCTCGGAAACAAATTTCCACGGCAACAATAACATAATGGCTCATGCCTATAGACTAGACAACGCGGTTGATGCAATTGCCGCGATGAAAGCACTTGCCTCCGGTCGATACGGAACGGTGGTAGTGTGCGGAGGGGGATATACGGGGATTGAAGTGGCCACACACGTACGGCGGGTTATGAACGAGCGCGAGCGCCCCGTCGATACGATAATTGTTGAGGCCCGGGACACCATTCTTGCTTCGCTCCCAAACTGGATGAAAATTTATACCCTGGACAATCTTAGCCGAATGGGGATTAGAGTAAAAACCGGCGCCACCGTGGAATCGGTCGACGAAGCTCGTATTGTTCTCAATGACACGACGGTTTATGACGATGCCTGCCTTATCTGGACCGCGGGTATGAAAGCCCCATCGCTGCTCGATACCCAGGATGCGCCCCGCGGCCCGCAAGGAAGAACACTCGTCGAAAGAGATCTGCGCTTCGGACCTGACAGGTTCGCGGTTGGGGACACCGCCTGTATCAGGCGTGGTTCCTCCTGTTCGCGCATGGCCGTTCAAGCGGCAGCGGATCAAGGCAAACATGCCGCACACAACGTCCTCCGTTTGATTGACGGTGAACCTACCACCTCCTTTAAGTTGTCCGACTGGGGCCTGATCGTACCTATGGCCAATTGGCGTTCCTGCGGTTCCGCATTCGGCTTCCCGGTCAGAGGGGCATTCGCCACCAGTCTACATTACCTCCTCAGTGCTTACCGCTTTTATGGTATAAACAACGCCGCCGGCATTCTCGATTATGCGCGGAGCAGCTATCGCCGTCAAATCCGCTCGAAACGAAAGCTCTGAAAATTGCCCCGATCATTACTATCTTAACTCGTCGATTCCGCGTTCGGTTCCAACTGTGGACGGCTTGTAGGCTTGTACGTTATTCCGCAAAATGATAGACAAGCTCAGGTATGCATCCACGGCGGTGTGCGAAGAGCCTATTTTTCTTCTCGGCTTATACGTATTCGTCTTCATAGGTGGCCGAAGCGTCGCGGAGGTATCCGTAACGCTATGAATATGGGATGATGAGAGGCTGAAGGCTGACTCGATAATCCGGCAATCGCGCCATCCCGCGAAGTAATCGAACAACATAAAAATTGAGCATTATCATTCTTTATCTATGAGCGTACTATTGCTTTTTCTGGACGGACTCGGGCTCGGGCCTATGTGTGATACAAATCCTTTCAGCATAACCGACGCCCCCTTTTTAGTGAACCTGCTCGGCGGATCACTGGTTGAATCCACCTGCGTGTCGAGCGATAATATTGTGCTGAATCCCGTTGACGCCTGTCTCGATGTACCGGGTCTCCCCCAAAGTGCGACCGGACAAACGGCGCTCTTCACCGGGATTAACGCGGCCGCATATTTGGGCTATCATCTTCCCGCCTTCCCCAACACCGCCCTAAAAAAGATCATCGACCAAAACGCCCTGCTGAAACGGGTGGTCGACGCCGGTGGAACGGCTACATTCGCAAACGCTTATACCCCCGCGTACTTTGAGTTGGTTCGCGAAGGGCGACGAGTGCATTCGGTGACAACCTTGTCGGTCTATGCGGCCGATTTGCCCTTTCTGAGCGATCAAGACATGATGGCGGGCCGGGCGGTGTACTGGGACATAACGCGAAGACGGTTTCCAAACTCCTCTCATCCCCCCGTGTCGCCGATCGATCCGCGGGAAGCGGGAAAACATCTTGCGGCTATTGCCGCACGGCACGACTTGACAGTATTCGAGTGTTTCCTGTCCGATCTTATCGGCCATCGCAAAGACCGCGGTGAAGCCGTGCGTTTCATCGGCATCCTCGACCGCTTCCTCGCCGGTATCCTACCCGATCTTCCCTCTCACTGCACCCTTGTTTTATCCAGTGATCACGGCAATATCGAGGATCTCTCCTGCAGTGTCCATACCCACAACCCGGTCCCACTCCTCGCGGTAGGCCCGGCGGCGGGGCACTTCGCCGCCGCCCGGAGCATAACCGATATTACGCCTTCCGTTCTTCATGCACTCGGCATAGAGGACAGAGAGGGAAAAGAATGATTGACTATAGTGAAACGGGTCCCTACGCTCGATACGAGACTGACGGTGTCGTGATATATGTCCACCCAACGTCCCCCGATTGGTTTGTCCCGACGGCCGCCGCGGATACAATCATTAAAGCGGCGTTCGACGACGAGAATGCCCTTATCGATAATTCGATCCGCTCGCGACTTTTGCGGCGCATCGCACCGCCGCCGCTTCCGGCTTATACGGGCAGAGAGGCAATACACGAATTAGGTGCGCTTCGCGAATGCTGGCTCCACATCACCAATCGCTGTAACATGCAATGCGCTCATTGCATGTTCGCCTCCTCACCGATGGTCGGGGGGGAGGAGGCGGATACGGCTTTGGTGCTGTCGACGATAGACCAGGCTTATGCGTTGGGAACAAAGATTTTCTACTTTACCGGCGGCGAACCGACCATCCATCCGGATTTTTCGCTCATCCACCGGCACGTTCTCGCCAAAGCCGATACTCATTGCGTCATTTTGACAAATGCCGCAACGGTCCGCTCTTTGGAAGCATGCCTCAGAACGGCCCCACCGGGTCGCCTCCACCTTCAAGTCAGCATCGACGGGCGCGCCGACAACCATGATGCAATCCGTGGAAAGGGAGCATACGCCCGGCTGGTGCAATCGCTGACATTATTGCGCTCTTGGGACATACCCGTTACGCTCGCCATGTCGGTAACAAAACAAAACGTTACGGACATGCCCGCAATTGTTTCCGTTGCAAATCAGTACGGCATAAGCGGCATTCATTTTATGTGGCTTTTCAAACACGGTCGAGCCGGCGCCCGGGATTTCGTGGACTGCCGGACCCTGGCGCGGCAACTCATCGCGGCGGATGAACGTGCCCGCGCCCTCTCGGTCACCATCGACAATATCGAAGTAATCCGTTCCCAAGTATTCAGCGTTCCCGGCACACGTTTCGATCTGAGCAACAGCGGATGGGAATCTCTGGCGCTCGGCCCCGACGGTTGGCTCTATCCGTCCCCGGCTCTCGTCGGCTGCAAACTCATGCGGGCCGGCCACGTCGGCGAGGGCGTCGAAAAGGTATGGCGCCGCGGCTCGGTATTTGACAAAGTACGTAAAGCGTCTCTTGTTCAGGCGCCGAACGTCGCGCGGCACCCCTTGCGATTTCTCATCGGCGGCGGCGATATCGATCACAGCTATTACGCCGCCCGAAACATAGTGGGCGCCGATCCTTATATACCGCTTTACTCCCGAATCGCCCTGTATCTTATCGCGAATTACGCTCGCTCTCACGTCGTCCGAGCCGAAGTCGGCCTTCGCTGCCGCATGGGCGAATTTCTGTGCAATTGCGGTCCCGACGGTGCCCCACGGATGTTCACCCACTCCAACTGCGTCCAATCCCTCTCCACTCATGACAGCCGCGACTCCGTAAGATCCTTCTACTCCGACGCCGCTGAAAGCGTCAACGAAGAAATACTCAACCCCGTCTCCTACGGCGAACACGCCGTGGCGCATATTCCGCGCCGGATGCGCGTACGTTCGTACGGTTGCGGCAGTCCGGTGCTTGACTGCGGCGTTAAAGAGGGACAAAGATTGGTGGACCTCGGAAGCGGCGCCGGCATTGAATGCTTTATCGCATCCAAAATGGTCGGAGCGAACGGGCAAGTGTACGGTGTCGACATGGCGGATGCCATGCTTGAGCGCGCTCGTCGGTCGCTTCCCGACGTTTCAGCGAATCTCGGGTACCGCAATGTGGAGTTTCGTAAAGGATACCTCGAAGCGTTGCCGCTTGACGATGAGGGTGTCGACACCGTGATATCTAATTGTGTCATCAATCTCACCCCCGACAAGCGACGCGTCTTCCAAGAAATATATCGCGTCCTCAAACCGGGGGGAACGCTTTGTATCTCCGACATCGTAACGGATTCCCACCCGCCGATAGACATGAAATACGACGAGCGTCTGCGGGGAGAATGCCTGGCGGGCGCGATGCTTCAGGATGAGCTTTTCGCCGTACTCGAAGATCTGGGGTTTGTAAACCTGTATCTAATCAGGCGATACGAATACCGACGAATACGGAGTCACCCCTTTTACTCCGTTACCTACCGCGCCGCCCGCCCCGGACCGCAAAAGAAACATACGGTTATCTACCGCGGACCGCTCCGATCGGTGCGTACGGAAGATGGCGAAGAGGTGTCGCGAGGCGCCGCCGCCACCATTGCCGTCGATCCGGCGCGTCTTCCCGACCAGATGTTTTTCGTGCTCGACGACAGCGGCTCCGTCGTCAACGTCGAGCAACAAACCGCCTGCGGTGTGTTCGTTAGTCCAACCAAGGCCGATTCCGACGCACCGGCGCACCGCTTTATGAGCGACTGCATGGTGTGTGGCGCACCGCTGACATACTTTTCGACCAACCAACAACGACAATGCCACTATTGTAATCAACGTATCGCCGCCAACGCGTGCTGCACCGACGGCCACTTTGTATGTGATGAATGTCACTGCGGTGATGCGCGAGCGATAATAAAGCGGCTCTGTGCCGAATCACGTACCGTCGATCCCCTGGCATTGTTCAACCATATTCGCTCTCATCCCGCCTTTCCCTCTCAAGGGCCGGAATACCACATGCTGGTACCGGCGGTGCTTGTTGCGGCCTATCGCAATGCATACGGCACTCCCGCCACGAAAGCCATTACGACCGCCGTCGAACGCGGCGCAACCGTAGCCGGCGGTGCGTGCGCCTTTTTGGGCGCCTGCGGCGGCGCGCTGGGTGTAGGAACCGCATTCTCGATTATTCTTGACGGTACCCCCTTTGAAGGTCGCGTTCGGCAAAAAGTCCAGTTGGTAACCGCGGAGATTCTTAAATACATCGCCCGCTTTGAGGCGGCCCGCTGTTGTCGGCGTGACTGCGCCGTCGCCGTCACCCAAGCCGCCGAACTCTCCGGCAGGTACCTTCCTCATCCGCTGCACGTTTCGGATCGCCATATCAATATATGCACCCATGGACGGGAAAACGAACACTGCCTCGGTTCATCCTGCCCTTGGTGGGCGAAACCCTCAGCCTCACCTCTCCACGATTCGAATACAAACGAAGACACACTACCCGTGCCGTAAAAGGATAGAACCATGGCGCCAATCGAAATTATCATTATCGGAACCAAGCCGCCCTGCCCGCGGTGTGCTCTCATGGGTGCACTGGTCACTGATTATGTTCGCCGAAACGCCGTTGATGCGACAATCAACCACATCGGTTTCGATTCGTCGGAAGCACGATCAATCGCCTCGACTCTGGGACTGGAGACCGGAACCGCCAAGCACGTAGCCGCCGGCCTGAATATGAATGTGGATTGGAATGCCGTCTACGGGCTTATCGCAAACCCTCCCCCGCGTGTACACCCCGTCGATACCACCGACGAAACGGCACGCAAATGGTCGCCGGAACTCGACGAATCATTAAAATGCTGTCAAGATAGGGCGCGCGAAGCGGGTATACTTATGACACCAGTGCTGGTGGTCAACGGTGAAGTTAGGCATGAAGGTGACGTGCCGTCACTTGAAGACCTCGGCCGATTGTTGACGCTCCCATAAGCCGCGCCAAGCCGATCGACGACGAAACACCGTTTTTAAGATAAGCACCGAGGCTATTTTTTTGAATTCGGTAATTTTTCGGGACTCTCGCGATGCCGGTTCATTATCGTAATGAGTTCCGCAATCCGAAAAGGCTTAACCAGAAAAGCCAAAGGCTCTACTTCCATAGCGCGCTTCCGCACATCCTCCTCGGCATAGCCGGTGGTAAAAATGACATTCGTCCCCAATCCGTCGGCGATTTCGCGAGCGGCGTCAATACCGTCACCCTCGCCGCTGAGGCGAATATCCATAATTACGAAATCAGGCAAGTGCTCCGTCGCCAATGATACGGCTTCATCCTTCGAAGACGCTATGCCGCACACCGAGAACCCCCCGGCTTTCAGTCTCAATTGCAGTGCAAGTACCATCGCCGCTTCATCTTCAACGATTAAGACGGATGGAGAAGGTTTCATAGCTATACCCTTTCACGATAAAGGTCCTCTCGAAAACGGATTCGCCAAAAGAGGCCGCCGTTGCCGTGAGCGAAAACCGATCCATGCAACTGATGTTGCACTATGTGTACTACAAGCTGTATACCCAGGCTCGGGATCCGCTCGATACTAAAGTCCTGCGACACCCCGATACCGTTGTCACCGACCGTTAATTCTCGTTCGTTGCCCTCCAGTCGACGAAAAGTGATTGTCACTCGACCTTTACGCCCCTGTGGAAAGGCATGTTTGAACGTGTTGGACAGCAATTCGTTGATAATCAAACCGCAGGGCATCGCGATGTCTATTAGGCAGTCGATCTCTTGAATATCAAAGTATAGCGAGATTTGCTCCGAAGAAACGCCAAAACCGGTCACGAGTAGTTGCGTGAGATCCATTATATACTCTTTCATGTTGACCCGCGAGAGGCTCTTTCCCTTGTAGAGCTTCTCATGCGCCAACGCCATGGTGTATATACGACTCTGGCTGTCTTGTATAATTCTCCCCACTTCTTGGCTCTCCGACAAAGCGGCTTGCAGCTCCAAAAATGACGAAATCACCTGCATATTGTTCTTGGTTCGATGGTAGAGTTCCTGCAAAAGGGTTGTTTTTTCCCGCAGCGATACCTGAAGCCGCTCTTCCGCTTCTTTACGCAAAGTAATATCGGTATGTGTTCCCACAAAACGTCTCGGGCGACCGGTTTCATCGCGCTCGACGATCACTCCACGCCCCAATACCCACAGCCATCCGCCGTCTTTTTTTCGGAACCGGAATTCGACTTCGAATCTATCAATTTCTCCCCTGAGATGACGATTGGAATGCTCTATAACAAAATCAAGGTCATCAGGATGAATACGCTTTTTAAACTCCTCAAGCGTATGCGGGAATTCGTTAACCTCATATCCGGCCATTCGATAGTAGCGGGGATCAAAATAGACCTCATCATTCTCCAGATTCCAGTCCCACATGCCGTCGTTGGCGGCCCGCAGCGTTTTAGCCAGCCGATCCTCACTTTTGCGTAACGCCTCTTGCATGCGGAATTCCTCGGTAACATCCCGAAAAACCAGAACCGCACCGGTCGTCTCCCCCGCTTCGTTTTTAATGGGTGCGTTGGAATCCGCAATCAGGTGCTCCGTCCCGTCGCGAGAAATAAGCGCCGTATGATCGGCAAGTTCTACGGGCTTGCCGGTTTTCAGCACGGACTCTACCGGATCATAACCTCGCTTACCGGTCCGCTCATCCACCAGATTGAGTACTTCGACGAGAGGTTTTCCCAAAGCGTCAAATACCCGCCAGCCGGTAATTTTTTCCGCAACCGGATTAATCCCGGCAACCTTGCCGGCGGTATCGGTTGTTATCACCGCATCCGCGATTGAATTGAGGGTCGTGCGTAGATGCTCTTCGCTTGCACGCAAGGCTTCTTCGGTCCGTTTGCGTTCTGTAATGTCGGTAACAAGAGCCACGAAATGACCCGGGGTTTTCGTCTCATCGGTAAAAACCGATACGAACTTTCGGATCCATACCGCATGACCGTCTTTATGAACGTAGCGATTTTCAATCTCGAACGAAGGTATTTCGCCGATTCTAAGGCGATGCATGGCTTCCAGATTCGCCGCACGGTCCTCGGGATGGACTATCGAAGAAAAAATGATGCGCCGCAATTCTTTCTCGGTATAGCCTACAAGGGCGCAAAAAGCGGGGTTGCATTCCTGATAACGCCCCTCCCAATCCGTTATGGCGATGCCGGTGGCGGCATTCTCAAAGATTTTTCTTAATCGCTCCTCGCTGGTGCGCAACGCCTGCTCGGCCTGTTTGCGTTCAGTTATGTCGCGAACGATTGCCTGAAGGTATGTCTTATTGTCTATATCGATGCGATTCAGTTTTACTTCGGCCGGAAAAGGTGTACCGTCATGCCTGATATGCGTCCATTCGAAAAGTTGCTGTCGGCCGTCAAGAGCCGCGGCGATCTTCTCAAGAGCGCCGACGCGGGACTCGCGGCCGTCGGTTTGAAACCGGGGGGAGAATTCATAGGGGTGGTGACCGATTATCCCCTCGCGGTTTTCGCATCCGTACAGTTGAACGGAGCGACTATTGCAGTCGACGAACAAGTCGTGGTGCATCAGCAGTATGGCATCCCCGGCATTTTCAAAAAGCGCGCGGAATTTTTTTTCGCTTTCCCGCAAAGCTTCCTCGGCGCTCTTGCGAAGAGTAATATCGCGCACTATCGCCAAAATACGACGCTCACCGCCGATTTCCGCGCTTCTAAGTGACACTTCGACCCAGAACAATTCTCCGTTATTCTTGCGGGCATTCCATTCGAATACTTGCGGACCTTCCGTGACGGCCTTTCTCAGCCATCGAATTGCTTCCCTTTTCGAGTAGGGAGAAACACCCCGGCTTCCGCGGTCAAAAAGGAAATCAAGGGTCTCTTCGGGGCTGATTCCGAAAAGGCGCGTTACGGCTTTATTGATATCCAAAATTTCACCGGTGTCGGCGTCGTGAATGAAAATCGCGTCACTAACCGCGTTGAAAATCTCCCGATAATTCCTCTCACTCTTGCGAAGATCGTCTTCTGCCACTTTGAGGGCCGTGATAT
>WJJU01000752.1 GCA_014729595.1 Chitinivibrionales bacterium | reverse complement strand
GCTTAAGATCGAGGGGCGCAATAAGAGCGTCCACTATGTGTCGGTGGTGGTTAAGACCTATCGCGCCGCACTCGACCGGGTACTCGAAAATCGAAACCGATACCGACCGGACCCCTCATGGCTCGATGAACTGGAGCGGGTAGAGCATCGAACATATACCACGGGATTCTATGCCGGGGAGTATTACCTCCAGGAACCGCACACATCGAAGGCGGAATCTCGTCGTAAGCTCGTGGGGGTGGTGAAGGCTGTTTTGAGTGGAGGAAAGGTCGTGGTTGATGTGAAGAATCCTTTTGGTGCGGACGAGATTCTCGATGTCTTGCCGACAAACCGTACTAAATCCTTCTTCCCGGTACGGCTCAAGTGCCTTGCTGATTTAGGGGGGGAAGAGCTTTCGCGAGCAGTGACAAATCGATTGGTGGTCGTTGAAGCCGATAAGCGACTTGCTGTTGGCGACATGATCCGGCGCAACTATTAGCGCAAGGATGCGGACGTCTCTACGCCTATTCCGTTGTTCGGGCTTCCGCGCTCTTTGTTGCTCCGCCTTTGAGTACGTTATAGGTCCGGTATTTCTTCTTCAATGAGGTTTTGCGTATGAAAAAGACGACCGAAAAGCATCTTGATGGGCTCCTGGAACGTTACTCGGTTCTGCGCGCTTGCCGAGATGAGGTGGTTGAAGCGCATGAGGTTCTTGTGGAATGCTGCAAATCCGGGGGTAAGATACTGGTTTGCGGTAACGGTGGAAGCTACGCCGATGCGGAGCACATCGTTGGTGAACTCATGAAAGATTACCTGATCAAACGCCCGATTCCCGCTGTCGACCGTGAGCGTATCGGTAAGACTGCCGCGAGTGAAAGCGAGAGTGAATATTTATGCGACAAGCTTCAAAGGGCCGTTCCCGCACTACCTCTATCCGCTCACGGGGCTTTGCCTTCGGCCGTCGCCAACGATACGGGGGCGGACATTGTGTACGCGCAGCAGGTGTATGGCCTGGGACGTCCCGGTGATGTTCTTTGGGGAATTAGTACCTCGGGTAATTCAAAAAACGTGCTCTACGCAATGAAAGTAGCGCGTGCGATCGGTGTGAAGGTTCTGGGGATGACCGGCGCGAGCGGCGGCGCCGTGGCGGGCTGCTGTGATGTAACTATCCGTGTGCCCGAATCGGCGACCTATAAGATCCAGGAGTTACACCTTCCCGTATACCACACCTTGTGCTCCATGCTTGAGCAAGAACTCTTTGGCGAGTGAGCGGTGAGATTTCTGGACGGAGTTTGCGGGAAGGTAAAGGTGTTCGCAAAATCCCGGGTGAACGGTGCTCCATTTCCCAATTCATCGATTACCCGGCACGCAGCGCAATGAGGGCACCGAGGAGTTTCCCCAGATTCGGTTCCCATTTCCAACCCAATGATCAGGCCAAGGTCCACCTCATCAGAGGCAATACGTTGATGAAGACTCTTTGCGGACAAAACCGCCCTTGACAAGCATCTTTGCGATACGCCACCGAAAATCAACGACTTGAGACCGGGGCGAAGGACCATTTATCGCCCATTTAATTAGCGGAGGGGAAGGCGATTGGTTTCTTTCCTCCCCGTCTCTGAAACCGCTCCGCATCATCACCTATTACGGGGGGGTTTGGGGCGGGACAAGGAGACCGGGCCCTGTTTGGCCTCTCAAATCTTGCTTTATTGTATGAAATTACTATATTAGAGCCCGAGCATATCCGCTCGATTGGGGGAAGACGTCGCGCGAGAGGGGGTGCGCGTGGTTGTCGCGGTATACTTTTTATCAGCATGATTCGGTGAGCAAAAAATATGAATAAGACCCAAAGATGCGTTGTCTCGAGTGATTGCCTCCACCTCTGCGTAGGGATTCTACCGTGCCTTTTCCCAATTCTCTTCCTTTGTACCGCCGCATTCGCCCAACCCACGACCATTACCTTCCAAGATCCGGCCTACATTGCCGATGACGTGCTGTATGGGAAGGATGGATGGAAGCGTTTCGCGGGCGAGGCAGGCGCGGAAAAGATGCAAATTATATCTGAGGACGGTAACAAGTTTGTTCGAACGGTAACTAATCATGCGGCTTCTACAAATCGGCATGTAGGAATGATTGCGGACACCGCCGATCTCAAATGGCGGTGGCGTGCGATGGATAGAACCGGGAGCATAGTATTTGGGCCGGCCGTTGAGGGGGACGGCGATTGGGAAGATTTTCGAAATTGCCGTGCATTCATGGCCGCCAATGATACGACCGTCGACGGCGGTTGGAAATGGGAGCTTGGCTCATGGAATTATATGCGCATGCGGCTGGACTTTGTGACCGGCACCTGGAGTCTCTACAGGGCGACCTCGGAGGACCGTTCCTACGAAATAAAACTGCGCTCCGCCGGCATATCCGGATCCGGAGGTATGGATCATGTCATGATCAAAGGCAACAATGGCTCGGGCGCCATCGATATCGATGATATTGTCTGGGAGAAGGCGCCGATCGAATACCCCTTGGCCCTGGAGATTTCGCCGGCGGGGGCGGGTACGATCAGCCCGGTAGATACGGTTCTAATCGCGAGGGGAGACTCGGCAATCGTTATCGCCGACTCGGCATTCGGCTATGGCTTCAAAAAGTGGACCGTGATTGAGGGACCTGTTACCCTCGGCGATCCCATGACACCGACGGTCATGGTTTACATGCCCACAGACGGCAACAGCTCCACGGTGCAAGCGGAATTTGAGTGTCTCCCTCTCATTATCACCGAACATCCTAAAACACAAATTTTCGCGGCCGTCGGCCGCCCGTTTTTGATTTCGGTGGGTGTTCGCGCCTGCCCTGACGCCGGAGCGGTGAATTATCAATGGTATCACAACGATTTGTCGATACCCGGCGCTACCGATAGTGTGTTTACAATCGAAAATGCCGCCAAGGCCGACGGCGGAAGCTATCACTGTGTCGTCCAAGACGCAAACCGGACTCTATCCAGCGAATCCGTGACGGTAACGGTACTTGAGCCGGTCCGCTTTATCCGGCACCCTTCGACTACTATTATTAACGAGGGCGGGACGGCGCAATTTAGGGCCGAGGCGGACGGCGAGGGAACTATCGGCTATCGATGGTATCGTTTTAGGGACGGTGAACAGGATCTGGAATTGCCCGAAAAAAATACCCCAACGCTTTCCCTGGCGGGGGTCCTGAGAGCGGACAGCGGAAACGTCTATTACTGCATTGCAAGCAATGAGGCAAGTTCCGAACGCAGTGATCTCTGTACGTTGCTTGTGGATGATCATTACAATCCCTTTGTGTTATCAGTAAATCGTCCCGGTATTCACGATACAAGCCACGTTCGTCTGAATATCAGCACTGCTTCGGATCTCTCTTCTTTTCCTACAACTGACCCGCTCGGGGCCTGGGCCGACAAGGTCTATGTACTGTATCGCACGCTCGCTCGGCCTTCAGACACCCTCGAGTCCAACGTAATCACTATTCCAATAGAGCGGCTGAAAAATGCCGGCGGAATCTTGGATACTCTGATAAAGGTTGAGCCTTTGCCGGAGCGGAATGACTCATATTATTATTTCGCTCATTCCATTCTTTGGCATGATCCGGAACGGTTTCTTCCGCTTGTGCAAGCCGATGCCGTCTTCATGCTCGATACGCTTGCGCCGCCAAACGAAATAGGCATCGTCGGCCGGTATGATAAGGAGGTCTCGAGGAATTCTGTGACCCTGGAATTGAGCAAGCTCGGCACAATCGCGGAAGAAACGGACAGCATTATCGTTGAATGGATGCTTGGGACGAATGATTTTTCGAACGTGCCCTCACAACAGCGACTACCGATTTCGGCTGATTCGCTTCGCTTGCAAGAGGAATCGTACACGATTCGGCGGGAGGATCAACGATTTGCCGGTCTCACTGACACCGTCTATGTTCGGTGGTATCCTCTCGGCGCAAACGGCATTGCGGGGAATTCACGCGAAACGTCCTTTACGGTTGGATGGGATGCGCCGACCAATACCGTTGAAACTCTCGAGCCCGGCGCCTTGTCTTCGAGCCGGGTCAACGTAACCTGGACCTTCAGTACGTCTTCGAGCTTTGACAGCATACAGATTCTCTACGATACCGACACCGGCACGATACCAACGGCCCAAACCGCCTTTAACCCGATCACTGTCGGTGGAAACGTGGATTCTGTTCTGATAACGGGCTTGAACAGAGAGACTACGTATTACTTTGGTATTCGGGTGTTGCGTGAGGAGTTATGGTCTTCGGTAGGGCCGCTACCGCTACCCTCAATCCTCACTCCGGCTATTACCTGCGAAGAGCGGCCCGAGAATACAATCAAGATCGACAGCGCTTGGTTTGAGCCTGCAACCAACAAAATTCACGCTGATTGGCATTTCCGGATGATTCAGGATCTCCACATGGAATATGGAGTGACGTATGGGACCGACGCGGCGGAAGTGCTCGACACGGCTCGAGGTAAGGGACCTGAAAAATGGAAAACGATAGTCGGTGAAGAAAATACGACCTTGATAGATCTTCGCGGGAAAGCGGATGACACGACTTATACCATTTGTCTCTGGCTGCGTGCCATGGACTGTATCCGCTCGATCCCGACTGACTCGTGCCGGACCGTGATAGAGGTTCCGGCGTTCACCTGGGATACGATAGTTTACTTTCCGCAAGATACGGTCCGGGCGTTCGGCGACGATGTCGTGTTTCAGCGGGGGGAGTATGAAGGGCGAACGACGGGTGATCGTCTTTTTCTGTATGAACCGAGAGCGATACCTCATGGATTTGTACGGGCGGGGATAGGATTTTGGTTTCAGGAAGGTTTGCAGTCTTCGCCGCTCCGGGTGGGTATTCGGCATGGCGATCTACCCGAGGGGGTTTCCGACACCGCGGTACGACTATATCGGGTCGAGGATGAGCTTTTGTATGTTGAACACGATTCTTATATCGAGAACGGTATAGCATGGGTAAAAACCAACGAATTAACGCGTCCTTTCATTGTGCTGGCGGATACGGCGGAACCCTCGCTTTCATTCGGTGACAAAACCATGATTGACCAAGCGGTGGATCCTAATGAGCCGACACCATACCAGTTTACCGTATCCGACAATAGTGCCAATGCCCGGTGGCGTCTGGAGTATTCCGCCGGCAATAAGCGGTATGGTTTTGATACGAGCGGTGTTTTGACGGGAACAAGCGGTACAATCGACATAATGCTTGGCGGGCGCTCGGTAAGCGAGTCGTATGGTTTGCGGGCGTATATTCATTTCGCCGACGGCGTACATTCGAAAACAATTAACTGTTCACGGCCCGTGCGTTCCCCCAATCTTGCCGGAATTGCCGTGAATGCGGGAGTATGGACGCCGCTGCGGGTGGCTGGGAGGCTTGACAACGATGCTTTCACCGCCGTATGCGATGAATTGCCCAACGATGAAAAATGGGCCTATGACAATACTGTTTTCAGGGCATTCCGGTGGGTTGAGGATACCGCAAGCCATTCACAGGGCAGGTGGCTTGAGTACGACGAAGAGGTGACCGACAGCTTCCGGGTAGTGCCGGGGCGGGTGATCTGGGTAAAGCGGAAAAAGGGGACCACCATTGAGTGCGGTCCCGGCACCACGATGGGATTGAAAAAACCTTTATCTATTGCCTTGGCTCCCGAAAACTGGACGGATATCGCTTTGCCTCATAATTTCAAGGTTTTATTAAGCGACATACTCGATTCAACGCGCGCGTCGGGAGTGAACGGCCCTCGTGATCCCGACAGCATTCAGGTAGTGCATTGGGTGCGGGGGGTAGGCGAGAAACTTTACAAGAGTGATCCGGTCTATTCGCCGATTGTGCCGCAATTGTCGGATCCACGGGATACGATTGCGCTTGAACATGATCAGGCGTTGGCCGCCTATAGTGTTTATAATCCTTTCGATACGGTCTTGACACTTCTCGTGCCGCCTCTTCCCGCCGCAACGTTCGGCGGTGCGGCGAGGAATGTACTTAGTAAACGTAAGTCGTCGCCGGATTCGTGGAGCGTAGGTTTAGAGTCGTCAAGCCCGGAGTGGGGGGCTCTCAATACCGTTTACTGTGGGGTCGACCCGACGCTTGAATGCCCGAATTACCTTCCGCTCAGCCCTACCTTCAAAAAGGCGGGTGTCGGCGTCGTGGACACCCTCGAAAGGAACGTGGGTGCGCACGCCATGTTTCAGGGGTTGACCGAAGGTGGTGCGATCTACAAACTCGCATTCTATAATCACAGTACAGAGCCGGCGCAGATAAGTACACGGGTGGGGGATACGTACATGTTGACCGAAGGCACTCTGGCTCGTCTTTATCCGGCGGATCGAACCGGTGGGGGCGAGAGTGTGACGGTTGATCTTGCGCCGAATGAAACCGAACATGGCTGGCTCGCGGTTGGGAATCAGGCGTTCATCGGCTCCATTGGGCTCCCGGCTTTCCCACGTAAGGCCGCACTTCTGGGAACATGGCCCAATCCATTCTTTGGTCGTGTAAAAATTCACTATGAACTTCCCGCCGAAGGCGCACGCGAAATCACCTTCACGGCTCACGACCTGCGTGGACGGCTCGTGTGGAAAAAGCTTTTGCGCGACGGACTGACTCCCGGCAGAGGCGCCGTGGTGTGGAACAGCGCCGACAGCCGCGGCGCCGTGCTCGCCGGCGGCGTTTATATCCTTCGCATGGCCGTCAAAGGCCGCGGCGGCGATGAGCCGAAGGTTTTCACGCGGCGACTTACCCTGATGCGATGATGGCGCTTATCCGCGTTGTTTCGTGTCAATACATCAGTGGTCGCGGAGAATCGACCGGTAAATCGAATAGTCTTTTCCCAAAAAGCAGCAAAAGGTTATCTCAAGAATAGTGCTGTCTTCTTTCAGAAATTCATTGCAAGTATTTACAGCAATTTGAGCGGCGGATTCAGATGGATAACCGTAAACGCCGGTACTTATACAAGGAAATGCAATTTTTTTGCAGTCGTAATTTTGTGCAAGTTCCAGAGACGATTCATAACAGCTCTTCAATAGTTCGGGCTCACCGTAGCGGCCGCCTCGCCAAATAGGGCCTACCGTATGGATGACATACTTTGCCGGAAGATTGTATGCCGACGTCATTTTAGCCTTGCCGACTTCACATCCATTTAGTTTTCTACACTCCTCCAATAATTCCGGGCCCGCGGCGCGATGAATAGCCGCGTCTACTCCGCCACCTCCCAACAGTTCTTTATTCGCGGCGTTCACCACCGCATCAACCTCAAGCTTCGTTATGTCTGACTGAATTACCGTCATTTTATTCTTTTGGAACATCATAACCTCACAAATGGCTAGAGAACGTTCTGGAACTTGGAATGCCGAATGCCAAGGCGCAGTGACAACAATTCGCGCGATTCACGTCGAGAGACCACGCCAAAACTACTACCGGATCCGGCGTCGATCGCAATTGGCCCTAAGCGAATCGAAATGTTCGGGACGGACCAGGACGTATGGATGCTTGAAATTTGACCATGCCGTCATCGAATCCACCTCATTGAGAGAGTGACTTGACGCCCAGGTGGATACGGCATGCAACAAGGCGGGGACCCCAAGCATTACGAGGCCCACCGACCTTAGCCGGATTACCACGGATCGTGTCGTTTTTTGTAAATGTTTTGGCCGGGAGCGGCCGCGGACAGG
>WJJU01000751.1 GCA_014729595.1 Chitinivibrionales bacterium | reverse complement strand
GTTCACCACCGCATTCGAGGGGACGCTGGTTGTTGTCGGTGTTCGGCCAAACAAAAAGCGTGATGAATACCCGCTCGATGTTCGAGTCGGCAATCCCTACCATATCGTAATCGACTCTTCGACCCTCTCCGGTAAGAATCCCATTCGTCTGTCTATCGTCGACGCCGCTCCCTCGGAAGAAGATTCCGCGCTCGGCGTTCTCTGGTACATTGACGGTGCACGGGTCGACAGCCTTCCCTTTTCGGCGTCGCTGAGCCATTCCCCGGGAGAGAAGGACAATTTTTCGGCAAAGGCTGTTTTGTGCGACTACACCGGCAAGCACTTGGCTCTGGATAGTATAGCCGTTACAATCCCGAAATATCCTCTTCCGCGTATTTGGATTGAGGAAGATCACCTTATTATACCCGTCGGCGAGGCCTACACTCTGCGCGCAACGGTGCTCAATGCCGATTCGGTAAAGTGGCAAAGCGCCATGCTCAACAAAGACACGACCACCGTCAAGCCCCAAATTACCTGGACCTGGGCGGATACGGGAAATGACACGGTGGTCGCAACCGCAAAGAACCGAGGCGGTGCTATGAGCGCCGGCGATGTACTCCAAATATCCATTACCGATACGGCGACGCCTGATATCGTTGCGCCCATCGTAAATGGTATCCACCCGGATACCGTATGGTACGGCCAAGATACGCTTTTCGTAATCGAGGCCCAAGACGATATAGGCGTGGCCGGCTACGGAGTGTCGTTCGACGGCGAGACGTTCGGCTCATGGCGCGCGGACTCGACCTTCAGGCATACCTTCACGGACAGTGGCCGGCACTACGTGTACGCAAAAGTCAAAGATGCCGCGGGCAACGAATCCGAGTCGGTTATGGATTCCGTGTATGTAAATATGCAACCTCCCATAATAGAAAGCGTTACCGTCGAATCCCCGGCGGAATCATTATTCATTATGGATAGTATCACCTTTGCGGTGAGGGTGAGCGATTCCAACGGGGTGGTGCGCAAGGTGCATGCGAGCTGGAATGGGAATGATGTGGCCGATATTTCAATCGCGATGGACGATTCGATCGGCACGGTGACGATCGAGCACGCTTTCGCCGTTGCCGATACGGGTGAGCGAACCGTTCGTTTTTGGGCGGTTGACGATGACGGGTTCGAATCATCGGAGACGGTGCTTACCGTACGAATAAGGCTTGGGAAACCCACAACCGCCATAGTCCTCACCGATTCGGCCTATACCCATGAATCGGTTGCCTGCACCGTTTCGGCGTCGGATACCAACGGAGTCATTGCTTTATACGCGATATCGTGGGACGCCGGCCGGCGATTCGAAAGCTCGGTGGACGGGGGCGTATTCACGAACACCTACACCACCGTGGGGGCCAAGGAATGCCGGTTCTACGTTCTCGATGATGACGGGGTTTCGAGCGATACGGTCGAGAAATTCATATATGTAAAATCGGGCAAGCCGCGCATTACCGGTATTTCGATGGATGTTGCCGCCGATCAGTTGTTCGTTCGCGATTCGATACGGTTCACCGTAACCGGCACGGATGCGCACGGCGCGGTGGATTCGTTCCTGGTGTCCTGGGATGGTGATGAAACGTTTGAATGCGGCGCGCAAGCCGCAAGCGGCGGCGCCGAAATAGCGCACGCCTTCGCCGTCGAGGACGGCGGGACACGTCAAGTGCGGTTTAGGGCGATTGACACGGACGGCATGACCGCGGACAGCGTACTTTCCATAACGGTTCTCACCGGTGCGCCCACGATAGAGGGCTTTACACCCCAAACGGTGTGGGTCAACGACGACACCACGTTCTCGTTCGCGGTCGGCGATCCCAACGGCACGGCCGATACCGTGGTGGTCGAATGGGCCGACGGGATGGACGCGGATACGTTTGTCTTAGAGGATTACCCCGGCGATAGTACGATCAGCCATCGCTTTCCGGTGGCGGAGACGCAAAGCTACGATGTGCGGGTAACCGCCGTCGACGACGACGGCATCGGTACATCCGCAAGTTTCCCGGTCCTGGTCAAAGAAGGCGCCCCGCGCGTATGGGTCGATGCCGATACGCTGTTTTCCGCATGCGGTGCTGAAGGCGGCACTATCAATATCGCGGTGAACGGTTACGACAGCAACGGCGTTGTCGACGCTTACTATTTCGACACGTCGGATCCCTTTTCTCTCGACGGGGCCACGGAAGACAACGACGGCGAATACAGCTACGAAGTCTCTTCCGGACAGGTAGACACCGCCCAAAAAATCGCGGTTTATGCCGAGGATGACGACGGGATTGTAGCGGGTGACACTTTGATTGTATACCCCGACGCCCCACCCCCGGCGCCGACGTTCTTCCAAAACGGCCAAGACGGCGACTCTACGGTTCTCAAATGGGAGCGCAAACTCGATGTGCATGACGGCATTGAAACCAAGGTGCAAATAGCTTACTGTTTCGATGCTGGGTGTACTCCGTCCGATTCGGTTTATGCTTCTGGCGCAGAACCAACCCTCGAAGAGATCGAAGAGAAGTGGGGGACGGAGGATGTAGGGGGGAACCCCGCGAATGTGGTAAAGGCTGTTTTGCCCGAGCAAGGGCTCGGCCGCTGGCGGGTGATCCTAATCGATGCGCGGGGGAGTCGGACGCCGGCGCCGGCTACTGACCCCGCCACCTTCGTTGCGCCATAATCGCCTAACACACAGGCAACAATGGAGGCATAGCATAGCCATGAGCAACAAGTC
>WJJU01000750.1 GCA_014729595.1 Chitinivibrionales bacterium | reverse complement strand
TGTTCGGGGTTTTGGAAGGCGTATAACCCGAGGGGAAATACCTTGTTTAAACGAAATTGTCGGTTTGTTCCCGTAAAGAAGCCAAGTTCACCGAAGGTGCTATCCTTCTCTTTCCTTCACGTAACGTGATTTCGGTCTCGGGGAAACCGCTCTCACTGGGCAATATCTCTGAGACGGTGATGCCACGATCGGCGCGTGAAAAAAAATTTTTTTTGGGGGGGGCCGACAAAGCCGAGAGGCAACATTGGTGGACATGGAATGGAATCGTACAAAAAGATTCCGCGACCGTGATCGAGATCAACCATGCGCAAATCACGAGTGCCAACATAGGCTTGAACTTTACCGGCTTTTACGAGAAACATTACGTATAAATACGGTATTCAATAATAGCGCGGCGGTTCACCTCACCGCCACAACACCATTGTAGGAGGATTACCTCATGAAACTGAAGTGTAAGATTCTTTTGGCTGTCTGGGCCGTGCTCATGATCGTCTCTTGCGGCGAATTCGAGCCGGTTAGCCCCTATGACCCCGAGTTCGAAACGAGTTATGGATTGGAGTTCCGTGAGCCCGTCGAGGAAAAGGTCTTCGAAGTATTCAAACCATGCAGTCTCACATTCGATAAGCCCGGCGAATATATGTACTGGTTGATAGAGGTAACGCCGCCGAGCATTCTCGACACGGCGCTATTCAATGCAAGCTATTCCGCGTATTCGGATGCTCCCGTCGACGATAGTCTCATGGTTTTTTACTTTTTGCGGCCCTATGACGATACTCTCGCTTTCAAATGCTTGCATCACGCCAAGAACACTGACGGAACCGACCGCTACAATATAAAGGAATACTCGGTTACCGCCGTCAACCCCTACTACATCGACGGCCCTTCCACCTGCGCCAGAGGCGACACCGTATCGTACCGGATAGCCCGCACCGACCAGGCACCTTCGCCCTCTCGCCTTAAAGTGCTATGGAACGGCGATGAGACACCGATCTCGGTCAACACACCTCTGTGTTTTGCAGCGGAAAACACGGTTGAAGTCACGGCCATATTGATCGATGAGCGGGGGCATCGTCTGCCGCTGCCTCCGGAACTTCTGAGCGTTGAGGGATCACGACCCGTTATCGGTGGCGTTACGCTTCCGGGCGAGCTCACCCTGGGCGACACCTTGGGTATGACCGTGCAAGCCGCGAGCCCTGGCCCCTGGCGTCTGGTGGCGCGAGTGCGCGAGGCCGTAGTGAACGATACGACACGGGTCTACTCGGGCTCCTCGGTGGCTGTTACCGCAACTGCGCCTGTGGTGGATACGGGGAACGTGACGATAGCGTTCAGCATTGTCGACACCCTTAGCGGGTTACGGTCGGCTGTGTACGATACGACGGTCGCGGTGTCCTATTCACTCCCCGTGGTTGAATTTTCCGATAGTATGATAACCGTCCCAGCGGAGCAGGAGTTTGTGGTGACCGTAGCCGGTGAAGCCGCACGGTACCACTGGCGCTCCACCGGGGTCGGAATAGATGATACCACCGAGACCGGAACATTGAGCCTCAACGCCGGCAAAGATCCGTTTAAACTGATCGTATACGGTATCGACCGTTTCGGCTACAATGGACCGTCCGATACGCTCACCATTGAGCCGCAAACGTTTGCCGTAACCATCGCGTTCGATTCGGTACCCGTCTACCTCCAGGCCGGGGAGCAGTGCACCGTGTCGGTTACCGCCTCGGGTGGGAATCCGACCTACACCTGGTCGTTCGATCCAGCGCCCGACCATCAGGATATCGATGGCGCGAGGGCGGCGGTTGCTTACGATGACTCCGTGTTCTCCCAGGTTACCGTGCGGGTGTTTGGGGTTGAGGGAACCGATACGAGCAATACCGTTGCGACGGTAATCCCGCTGCGGGAACACCGTCCTTCGCTTCACTTTGACGATGAAAGCTACGCCGGTGTCGTGAACGTGCCCGTGACGTTTAGGGTTACCTCTCACGACAGCAACGGCACGGTTACGCAGATCAGGTATCGCAAAGCAGGCGGTCAGACGCAGACCATGTCGGCGGACGTGGATACGTTCACCGTGACCTTTGGCCAGAGCGGAGCGTCTCAGGTCGAAGCATGGTGTGTGGACAACCACGGGTTTAGTTCAAGCCGTGACACGGCAAACGTGACGATCACGGCCGACAAACCCTATTTCGTTTCACCTTCGGTGGATACCATGCTCTACCTTCATGATACCCTTGCACTTTCAATTCGTGCCGAGGCCGGTGTCGTGGGCGAGACGGTCGAGGGGTATTTCTGGATGGCTGATGGGGGAGTGATTCACGAAGCTCACGGTACAACACCTCATGAGTACCGGTATGCGTGTGAAACCGTCGGTGCCGAGACACTGACTGTGTACGCGGTCAATTCGCTGGGTGATACCACCGAGGGGCAGGTGCATACGGTCGTAATAAATGCGGGCGAGCCGGTGGTTGATACGGCGTGGGTTGACAAAAAGGAGGCATGGTTGGAAACTCCGGTGACGGTCGCGGTGTCGGCGCGCGATGTGAACGGGGGACTGACTGCTATCGAGATTGACTGGTCTGGTGATGATCTGGTCGATTCTTCGCTCAGTTTCGCTACCAGGAAAATCCAGAGCACAAACATTGCTCTCAGTTTCGGCGCGGAGGGTGATTATCCGATTAGGCTACGAGCAACGGACATAGACGGGTACCACTCGGATTGGTACGATGCCGGCACGGTTTCGGTGACCGTTGGCCGCCCGGTCGTAAATGGTTTGACCTTGTCGCATGATACCACCTGGGTCAAGGACAGTGTCACCTTAATGATAGAGGCTCAAGACCCTAATGGATCGGTGGCATCCTATCGGGTGCGATGGTCTGCGGAGGGCGAGGAGCAAACCGCTACCAACGCCGAATTAACCTACGCGTGGCCGACACCCGGTACCCACACAATCAGTGTGCAAGTAGTCGATGACGAGGGGCTCGTCTCGGCAGCGAAAACCACCGAGATCGTGGTGCGATTAGGCGCGCCGAAAGTTGACAGTGTCGTTATCGATGTCGATACGATTTGGGTCGTCGATACAAATGAATATCGGGTGTATGCTTCGGATGTAAATAGCGACGTTGACAGTTTTCAGATGAGTTTTGATATGGGTGCAACCTGGAAATCCGCGGACAGTAGGGAATTCTTCCATGCCTGGGATACCTCTGAATCGGGTGCGCAGCGCGTAATCGCCCGGGTAATGGATGATGACAGTGTGTGGGCCGCAGATACAATAGAGGTATTTGTCAGGTTGGGTAGGCCAATTATCTTTGCCCGTACCTTTGGTGATTCTATGCAATACGTACCTGGTAGCAGTGGTATCGATACCATTTTCTATGTCAACAGCCAAAACATTAATTCCACCGTCCAGATTGCCTATTCGGATACCAATGGGCAATTCGCCCGATTTTTCTGGGACTGGGCTGCGAATGGTACAATAAATGCTACTACTACTACTACTACTACTACGAGTGATGGATTCGAGGAGGGCGATGGGCGTGATCTTATCGTGTACAGTAAAGATGAAGACTCGCTGCAATCGAACTCATTGCGACTCTATGTGTATCACGATGCCCCACCCCCGGCGCCGACGTTTTTTGACCGGGGCATAGATGGCGACTCTACGGTTCTCAAGTGGGGTCGAAAGCTCGATGTTTATGATGGGGTTCAAACCAAGGTGCAGATAGCGTATTGCTTTGGCGAGGACTGCGCACCAGAGGATTCGCTGTATGCTTCTGGCGCAGAACCAACCCTCGAAGAGATCGAAGAGAAGTGGGGCACACAGAATATCGGTGGAATTGACTGCAATGTATTGAAAGCGGTTCTGCCCCAAAGCGGTGCAGGCCGCTGGCGGGTGATCCTAATCGATGCGCGGGGGAGTCGGACGCCGGCGCCGGCTACTGACCCCGCCACCTTCGTTGCGCCATAATCGCCTAACACACAGGCAACAATGGAGGCATAGCATAGCCATGAGCAACAAGTC
>WJJU01000749.1 GCA_014729595.1 Chitinivibrionales bacterium | reverse complement strand
GAGCAGGTTAGGCTGGTTGCCGATGAAAAGGGCTTTCGCCTGCACTGCTTCGTGGAAGAGCTTTCCAATGTCGAGGCGATCGTTTGCTTGGTGGGTCCTCCCGGCGGTTTTTCGCCCGATGAACTGAAGGCAATCCAAAAACACGGATACCGACCGGTGTGGCTGTCTGCCAACCGCCTCAGGACTGAGCTTGCGGGAGTGGTCCTGACGGCCTCCTTATTATCCATGGTGGGCCCAAGAACTTAATACCTAAATTCGTCGATGTTCACTGCCGTTCCGCTACGTATACGCAAGGTATTTTGGCACCGAATCGCGGCGCCAAACCCTTTTATGTCTTTTGCGCAGTGCACGCTTTCCTCACTCAGAGCGGACGAATTTAGGTAATGCTACTCTATGCTCAAAGTGAACGCAACATATACCCGAAATGCATGCGTTAGGAATTGCTCCCAATAGGGGACGGAATTCAAGGGCAAGTCGCGCTGATACTCGTAGTGAATGGGGCGCCAGTAGCGGAACGTGTAGGTTGCGCCGACGTACAAATCGCGCTTGATGAGAATATCCGTTCCAAACCCACCTTCAAAGTTGGGTGTAAGCCGCCAACCACCCGCCGCGCCTTCGAAGTCCTCTTCCGTTTGAGGGTTGTTCGAAGGGTAGTAGTGTTCTTGAAACCGGAACAAACAGAGGCCCCCACCGGCAAGCAGGAACGGACTCATGCGGCCTTGCGTGGGAAACATGAGATGGAAATCGGATTCCAATCCAAGGTTCACGAGGCTTTTTTCCTGGATATACTCACCGGAATGTAGTGGCAACGTGTCTTCGACCACCCTCCCGAATCCGACGGCGCCCGCTACTTGCCAACGAATCAGTCGCGTGAGGGTATATCGTTTGGCCAATGACAGCTCTCCCAACAGTGCGGCGGGGCGAGCGGTGTCGATCTTTGTCTCGATAGGATCAAACATGAAGTAGCCGGTCCGATTGTTGAAAATCAGACTCGCGCCAAGAGCGTAATTGTGGCGTTTTTTGTTTGGCCGGCCCGCCGCGGACGGCATGGATATCGCTGTGAGAAGGCAGAGAAGTGCTCCAACTGAAGGCAGAAAGCGGTCCTTTGTTCTCGGTCGGCCCATAAATCGTGTACAGATCATTGTATCCTCGATACTCGTCGATGCTCAGGTGTTCACCGTCGAAGAGAGCGATTCATAAAAAATCAAAATAGTTCCTGATGCTTTCCCGCGGCTTCCGTAAGGGAATTCGCGGCGAATCCGCATGCCGGCTTATCGTCGACCGAAACGACTGTTCCGATCATTCCGATCACTGTGACTCTCGACCTCACCCGGAATGACCTCAATATCACTAAAGATGGGGACGGAGCCCTAAATCATAACGAAACCATGCCAACTTGCAAATACCGCGTTTTCGGCCGATTAGTAAAGCGCAAGCCGCATGCCCCCGGCCCCCGTCAGGTCTATCCTTCAGGGGCAAGGGAAAATGTCTGCTCGATTCGATGGATCGCGCCCTCGGGCTTGAGTATGCTGGAATAGAGGTGAAACTCGGTAACGGAAATCGGCCCCGCCGAAAAGAGACCGTTGACGCTGAGAAAGGGAATTATATCGGCACCCCGGGTGCGTTCACGTAATCGAGCGACGGTTACGTGCGGGCTGAATTTGCGTCGCTCGCGCTCAACTCCGGCTCTTTCGAGAGCCTCTTCGATGTTTCTCTGGAGGCTGATGAGAAGAGGCTGGGGCTTGATTCCAAGCCATAGAACCCTTGGTTTACCGCGGGGTGGAAAATGGCCGGCGCCGCTGAGTTGGAGCGAAAACGATTCTCCATGAACACTATCAAGCGCATCAACGACGGCATTATAGGTCGTATTGTCGGTCTCGCCAATGAACCGCAGCGTTAGATGAATCTGCTCCATCGGCACCCATCGTGCGCTACTAACACCGTAACAGGCGTTGGCGATGTGTTCTTTAACATCTTGAGGAAAGTCTATTGCTATAAATAGACGCGCCATAGTTCGAATCCCCTGTAGTGTTTCGGTTCTTAGGCAATTGCTAGTGATTTGGGCAATGAATGTACTAAAACCTTGCATGGGCGCCGATTGTTTTTGGGCCGAGCCAAGCCGAAAAAAACGAAAAGCGAATCCAAGCAGGTACAACACTAATTCGCCAAGCGACGGTCGCGATCTCGCATTGTCGGTGCGAACCGAGTCCGCATAGCTTCGGGCATTTGCGAAAATAGCTTTAGTGACGAGGGGAGCGGTCACGGCCGGCATTGGCGGATGGTTTATGTGGTCGCGCCGATTGTTACGGTAAGATTATATTTGCTGCACCCATAGTTTACAGAATAGTTTTTCTATCAGGGCGGGACGACAGGAGAGGTGGGCGTTAAACATGGGCCGGGGGGCCTGTTGCCCAAGCAAAAGGAGCGGGAAATATGATGCGAGTGGTGACCACGGCACAAATGAGGGCGATTGATTCCGCCGCAATTAATAATGAACCGGCAATCGGGTATTCATACATGCTCAAGGCGGGGCTTGGGCTTGGTGAAGCCGTGAAGCGGCTACTTCCCGATGCTGACTGCGCCGAAGTGGCGATTGTGTGCGGTAAAGGCAATAACGGCGGCGACGGGTACGTGCTGGGACAAATGCTCATGGACAAGGGCTATCAGGTTACCTGTTTCGGTCTATCGGCGGGTGAGGATCTTTCGGGTGAGGCTCGGCAAGCTTTCGAGGAGTACGCCAATAAGGGCGGGAACAGCTTTGTAATTTCGGATCCAACCGAATTGGGAGAGTTCACTCGTTTCGGATTGATTG
>WJJU01000748.1 GCA_014729595.1 Chitinivibrionales bacterium | reverse complement strand
TTTTGCGCCCTGTCGGCACTTACCGTCGCTCAGGATGAATTCGAGCTCGATGAGGATGCGCTTTTCGGCGATACCACGACGGTCGTCGATTCAAGGCAGTTTACGGATTCCGGGAACGTGGTGGATGAACGGTATCAGAAATCGGTGTCCTTCTCGGGCGGGATAACGGGTTCGGTAATCGCGCCGTTTGATCGGTTGTTCTTCGATGAACCCGAGATGGCTAGTACTTCGTTCGGCGGCAACATACACGGCAATTTTAATCTGGATGTGCGATTGCCCCAATCGGTGAAATCATACGTGAATGCCGAGCTTGCGTATCAGGCGGCGGACGACACGGTGTCGTTTGCCTTGAATGAAATGTTTCTAGATTGGAATGCCGGCTATCGAGCCTTTTTCCGCGTCGGAAAACAGGTTCTGCAGTGGGGACGCGGGTACTTTTTTAATCCGGTGGATTTGGTGAATGTCGAAAAAACCCAGTTTTTTGATGAATTGAGTGCTCGCGAGGGCGCTTTCGGTCTTAAGGCGCACGTGCCTTTCGGGACGGCGGCCAATCTGTATGGTTTTCTCGATATGGGTTCGGTGCAAAGGGCTGACAGTCTCGCGTTGGCGCTCAAGGCCGAATTCTTGGTAAACTCGGTTGAATTTGCCTTTTCAGCTTGGAAAAAGCCGCATGTCGATCCCGTCTTCGGATTCGACTTCTCGACAAGTCTTCTGGATATTATGGTAACAGGTGAGCTTGCCTTGCATAAGAGACTTGATCGCTTGGTCGGGGTGGACATGAATCTGAATCCCGTTTCGGCGCAATCCGCTTTCACGCCGGTCTGGGAAAAGGCGACATGGGTACCTCGCGCATCACTCGGTTTAGGCCGGAATTTTGATTTTGGCGATACTCAGGATCGAATCTTACTCAATATCGAAGGATATTACGACCACTCTGGAAGTGAGCACGGGGATTTCATGGAGTTGGTCGCGCTCCCGGAGGCAATGACGGCATCGTTCGATGCGGTCGAAGGCACAGATATGCTCGAGGATACCACGTTGTTGTCAACATTAGGCGCCGTGGGACGTCGCACTTTTTCCAAATGGTACGTTGCGGTGTTTGGGAAAATCAACCGGTTTATTGTTCCCGACATGACGCTGAACGCCAATGCATTGTTCAATATGAATCAGAAGTGCGCAATGCTGACCGGGGGGCTGAATTATACCACTTTGCACAACCTATCGTTTGACCTGATCGTTTCGGGATTCCCCGGTCCGGACCTCACCGAATATACCATAGGCGGGGAAGGGCTTATTATTGAACTAAGAAGCAGTATTCTTTTCTGAATTGCTTTGTACGGAACCACACTCCGTCCTCCTTATGTGTGGGGGGCAGTGAGGCCATACGCGCCAACTTAGGCCTTGGGATAGGCAAATAGTCGCAACTTCGTGGCTCCGCTTTACCCCCAGTCTATCCATTTCATGGAGCGGGGGGGGCGTTTTTGTTTTTTTTGCCTACTGTTCGCCTCATCTAAATTTCATATCCCCTTTTCTCCCGCAAAGCGGGATGGAGAAGGAATCTCGTACGGCGGGAATGAGGCGGCGCGTGAAGTGGCGATTTCTTCTCGGGTTGCAAGCTTAAGTTAGCGCGTATGCGAAATGAGGCTGGGTCGGCTTTGGCAAATTCATATAATCGGAACGAATCGTGAAGCCTCGCAACGAAGGACGGTTCCTTTTGCGGGAGCTGTGTTTTGTTACAACGGCCCTACTCTTGTATGGGGCGGCAGTCTATGCATTTTGATTGAGTCGCATGGACGTGCCGGTTTCACGCCGGCGAAGCGGCGACTCTCTATTTTTTATCTGCGGAAACATATTATACACAACAGGATGGATCAGTGCCATGGGTGCTGGGAACCGTGAAACATGGGCGTTAACTTGCGTGATCGCGGAGGATCAACGAGACATCGCCGACGGCATTGTACAGGAAACGGGCTACCTCGGAGCTTATGAGCAGGATGTTCTCGAGGGGGTTCGGATGACGTGGTATTTTGCCACGCACGAGGCTCTTCAACGAGCCGAATACCGTCTTATGACCATTCCGCTACGTTCACCCTTGAGCATTCAGCTTATAGCCGATCAAGATTGGAATGCCAAATGGCGCGAAACAATGCAACCGGCCTATCTTGGCGACGGCATTTGGGTTGCCCCCGTCTGGCGACGGCCTCGTATGGCACGGACCGATCGTTGGATCAAAATCGAACCGAAAATGGCGTTCGGGACTGGGCATCACGAAACGACGCGCCTGGCGGCGGGGGCGCTGTCTCAATCGGATGATGTTGGTGGAGGAAGACTGCTCGATATCGGCGCCGGTTCCGGCATACTCTGTTTTGTGGCCGACATTTGCGGCGCCGATTTCATGATGGGTGTGGAAATCGATCCCGACTGTGCGCCAAACCTGGCCGAAAACCGGGAGGCCAATCCGACAACCGGTACGTTGGCACTGGTGATCGGTGGTCTTGATTGTATTGACCGCGCCGCTTTTTTCGATGTTGCGGTCATGAACATGCTTCGAAGCCGCTCGGAGCCTTTGCTTCCCGCGGTTGCTTCTTTGCTCAAGGAAGACGGAACGTTGATTTGGTCGGGACTCCTGACGGAGGAGATCAAGCCGGCGTTGGGCGCGGCGAACCGTGCCGGATTTGTATTGATTGAGCAATCCTCGGAGAATGAATGGTGGTGTGGCGTTTTCAGACGGTGCTGATGTGACGAATTACCTATCCGAGCCTTTGGGCTTGCATGCCTTGGGCTCACCGATCTGTTTGGGCTTCGGACATTTCGGGCACGGAGGCTCTCTCACAAGCCGACATGCCCGCCGCGGTAGTGGAAGCATCGTACGTGTGCGAAGAGGGCCGGCGTTCCCCCACCGGCGTTGAGTATGTCTATCATTTAAGCACCGATTTAATGCGTTCAGGACCATAAGGCAGGTATAGGCTGAGCCGTGATGCCGGCGGATGAAGAGTGCCCTCCGGCGATACGATAATCCCAAGTCGATCTTCGGCGCACACCAGGTGAGCGACCGCGGCTGCGTTGGCCTCAGCCGGAAGCTCGGGACTTCCTACCGCATAGGTGCCACCTTGCTTTGCCGGAAGAAACAGGGCGCGACGAATTTCGACGGCCGTTCTTCGGACGAGGTATTCGACGAGGTAGTCCGCGATCTCTTTGATCAACGAAGCCGTACCGCCCGCGGCGAATTCTTTTGCTCTCGCGAGCGCGGGGCCGAGAGTCACGGCGATAAATCCAACCGTCGCTCCCTCGGGACGCACGTATGCCGTCAGACCGCCTTGATCGTTCAATCCGTTTGAGGGGAGATAGAGGGACGCCAATTCGGTGTGAAAATCGGATGCGTCAAGTACGATAAGCCGATCGCCTTCAACAATGACCGAGAAAAAACTATAATAGCCGCGCGGAGTGATCGATTCCTCGTCAACGATGCGGCGAGAAAGATTTTCAATCTCCGCGCTTAGGCTTTGGAATTCAGCGTCCGGACGGTGTCGCTGAAACCGGGAGCACAGCTCCGTGCGATCGATCTTGCTTAAAAGGTTTTCCGTGTTCCACGAGAGCATATCTCCCGTTCCATAAAACGGCGGTATAACCATATCGCCGTGGTGAGAAGGACGTCCGTTACCACTCATATTAACTCCAAGAACGTTTAAACTAAATTCGTCGGTATCTCGTGCGGGACCACGTCAAAGATTACAATAAATTGGCGCGGCACGGCGGGCGGGACACCGAGCACTCAAAAATAGGATTTCGACGATGATGTGTGCAGATGCGCGCAAATGCCGAACGTAGATCTTTTCTCGGCGCTCTTCGATTGCCCTCGTGGCCTTGCCGTGAATCGCACACTCTTTCACAATCGGCCGAGCCCAACAGGAGGTGTTGGCGCGAAGCTTGTTCAGAGGTATTTTTCTGATGATGGTGTTCGAGCCGGCACGATAGGCCCGGCCGGTTTTTTCCTTTTTTTTTGTGTGACCTTACCAAAGAGACGGTGTAATGCACGTGATACGAAAGTCCAGCAAGCTCAATGATGTTCTGTACGATATTCGTGGCCCAGTTTTAAAAGAAGCGCAGCGGCTTGAGGAGGAAGGGCTGAAAGTGATAAAGCTCCATATCGGCAACCCTGCGCCTTTTGGTTTTGACGCGCCGGAAGAGATTCTCCATGATGTCATCATCAATCTACCCGGTGCTCAAGGCTATTGTGACTCAAAGGGACTTTTCGCCGCCCGCAAGGCTGTCATGCAGCAGTGTCAGGAGCAGGGCGTCGGTGGGGTTGGTATAGAAGATATTTATATCGGCAACGGCGTCAGCGAGCTTATTGTGATGGCGATGCAGGGGCTGCTCAACATGGGGAGCGAAGTCCTGGTACCCGCGCCCGATTATCCGCTTTGGACCGCGGCCGTGAACCTTTCGGGGGGGAAACCGGTGCATTATCACTGCGATGAAGCGTCCGGCTGGCTCCCCGACCTTCGTGATATTGCTCGAAAGATCACACCCAAAACAAAAGGGATCGTAATAATCAACCCGAATAATCCCACGGGCGCCGTTTACCCGCGCGAACTGTTGGAGGGAGTGGTACATTTGGCTCGACAGCATGGTCTTCTGCTTTTTTCGGATGAAATTTACGATAAGATTCTCTATGACGACGCCGAGCACATACCGATTGCTTCGTTGGCCGACGATATCCTGATCGTGACTTTTGGGGGACTGTCAAAAGCGTATCGGGTGGCGGGCTTTAGAGCCGGTTGGATGATTTTAAGCGGAAACAAGAGCATTGCAGAAGATTACATAGCCGGGCTTGACATGCTGGCCAATATGCGCTTGTGCAGCAATGTCCCGGCCCAATTCGCCGTGCAGACCGCGTTGGGAGGCTATCAGAGCATAAAAGATCTCATTCTTCCGGGCGGTCGTTTACGTGAACAGCGCGATTTGGCGGTCGAGATGCTCAATGCGATTCCCGGCGTTTCTTGTGTCAAGCCCCGGGGCGCGCTGTATCTTTTTCCTCGACTCGACGCCAAAAAGTTCAATATCAAGGATGATATGCGATTCGCCTTCGATCTACTGCGGCAAGAACGCGTTCATCTGGTTCAGGGAAGCGGCTTTAACTGGCCCAAACCGGATCACTTTCGTATCGTATTTTTGCCCGGGGTCGAGGAACTGAAAACAGCGATTGAACGACTTGCTCACTTTTTGTCGACCTATAAGCAGTTGTAATCAATAAAGTTGCACTAATAGGTTGATAGTACGCCGCCGAAGAGAAAAGAATGTAGAATAGGGTAGATAAAAATGGATTGAGAGTTTTGGTGTTCGAAGAATCACCCGCCGTCCCGGCGGGTGAAACCGACAAGAAACAGCATTAGGAGGCGTATGTACCAAACTCGAATAGGACTATTTGACGGCAATCTTTGGGAGCGATTTCGCCGGATTTGCCTAAAACTCAAGTGCCAAGACGAGGGCTATTGTATTGCCTCTAATAGCATTGGATGTGGCTGCCCATGATGTAAGCTAGTAGGGTAACGGGACATGGCGAGAAAAGCGAGTTCGTACCGGAAGCACAATCGCTGTAGCCAAAGTGGGAATGCAGAGACTCCTCAATACGTCATGTGTTCCGGCGGAAAAGACGGGCACAAAAAGGAAGATAAGAGCGAAGAGCGGCGGCGGAAGAAAGGCTTGACACAAAGTAGGGCGCAAATATACAGGTTACAACAGGCGCAACCCGTTCGCCTTCGGCACATGCCTTTCGAACACGTCGGGTCTGCGCCCCCCCCGTAGGTTGGCGCCTCAACCTTGCGTGAGAATGGTTCGGGCGGTTGTGTAGCCGTTTGCCATGACATTCCATACGCTTCCGCCCGGCTTACCCCAGTGACCCGTCTGGTAGAGGTTGCTCAGATGGGTGGTTATCGGCATTTTGGCCTCGCCGTACATTGCCTTGGTATTCTCGAAACCGTAGAACGCGCCGCCGGTATTGGCCGTGTAGCGTTCGAAGGTGTCGGGTGAGCCAACGACGACCTCATTGATACCGTCTCTGAACCCGGGGAAGATCGACTCAGCACGCGCAATCATGCGCTCGGACACCCGCATCTTGTCTTCGCGCCAGTTCTGTGATGCCGCCTGGGTGGCGAATTGCATCAGGAGAATGG